>DPSW01000375.1 GCA_003527145.1 Clostridiaceae bacterium
TTTGCCTTCTGAGGCAAAGAGTAATGAGGCTTTTTATATTCAAATAAATCCTCTGCAGAAGAGTTCAGCAAGTATTCTTGCTTTTCCTTTCTGTCCATGTTTCGACCAAAGGGCTTTAAAACCAATCTTATACTTTTTCCTGTGCTTCTTTCAAAAAAGCTGTATGCACTTTTCCCTCTGTCTCTGAATATAAGATTCCCCTTGCCGCAGGTACAGCCTGTCATCACTTGTATTGCATCTACACCGCAGGCATCATTCTCAGTAACGCAAACTATTTCCTCATCCGGTGAGAATCCTATTCCTAACCTGGCTATTGCGGCTTCGGCGGCCTTAAATCCGATAGCCAGCCCGGGGCATTCATGACCATGGAACTTCACACATTTATCCCATAATTCTTTATTCATATTTAAACCTCCATACTTCACATTCTTAGTATATTACTTAATACCAATAATATCACTTGTAATAAAATAATATTCCATAGGTATCTATTTGAGTCATAAGCTCTTCATTATTTAAGGATTCATAGTGAATCGCATCAAAATAATAAGGCAGCGGAAGCATCTCATTCAGTTCAATGCTTAATTTATTTACTATTTCTTCTGTAACCTTAGAACCAAAAATACACAGATCAACATCAGAGCCCCTTTTATAATTTCCCATGGCACGGCTTCCAAAGATCAATACCTTTTCTATCTCTCCCCATTTAGATAGAGCCTTTCTAATTAATTCTAAGCTTTTTTCTGGTATTCCATTTTGCTCAATCTAATCAAACTCCCTTACATTTTAATAATATAAAATCCAATATCTCATCAATAATCTTTTCCTGATACCCTGCAAAGCCTTTTTGTCTAATCTCTTCCCCTAATACTTTTAACCCAGGATGTTCTATATTATCCAGCGTCTTTAGCCTTTTCTCATTGAGTTTTACACTTGAAAGAGATTTCTCATAATGTACAATATTCATGCAGCAAAGCCTGATATTATCAAACTTTCTCCACAGCTTATCTGCAATGAGCAGTCCCTCCGGATCCAAATCCCCCGAATAGAATATAGGGCAGCCAGACTGATCCAACAGCCTTAGCACAATAAGCACCGCCAGCTTAGGCTGGCCGTTGACGCATATGCATGGTATTTTGGGATCATACTCTATAATTGCAGAAAAGACGGATGGATTCTCCACTGCTATGACATAGTTTCTTGGGCTGACGATGCTGCCAATCCTGTTAAGATTATACAAAGTCATTACCATAGGCTGTTCTTGTGCCAGGGCGGCACTCCATACTTTATCCTCCAACCCGTCTTGAAATGCTAATAGTCCATTTACTATGGCATGATTTGAAAGCTCGTCGATGAGTATGCCGCTGTCAAATAAAAGCTCCGCTCTTTCCTCTGAATTTGATGGATATGGGCATTTTTTAATAAAGGAAAGAGCCTTTATCAACAATCTGCCCGCATCATTGCTTAAATCAAAATAGTGAGGATCTGTAGTAATATTTGCTGCGAACACAGGGAGTCTTAATTTGTCTTCTTGAGGCAGGTTTATTATGGCTTTGCATACACTAAGGAGTTCTTTTTTCAGTTTTTTCTTATCCTTCATTTTAGCATATATCATTTTATACTCTTGTGGCTTTTCTATAATATCCTCAATTAAATCTGTCACTATGATGCTGTTGAAAGAATCAACCAGGCCCTGAAACAGCTTTTTTCTTTCCTCTTTTTCACGATGCTCTGCTTCTTTTTGAGTNNTCCATGATCTCAAAATCTTCAAACTTGGTTTCCTTAAGCTTTTTCTCAAAATCCTTTATTTCAATTTTTATCCTGCCCTGCCCGGAAAAATCCTTACGAAAAAATCTTGATAACACTTCCTCCTCGTCAATTGAAGGATTATCTATATAAACATTTCCCCCCAATCGGCTTAAGGAGCAATACTTTTTATATACCTCTTCCAACACCCTCCTGAAGCCTCTTTGGCTGAAGTATTCCATGCATTCTGAATATATATCCAAGATGTGAAAAACCTCCTTCCCCCCACTGGCATTGCAATCTTAGCTTATACCTTCCATTATCCTCTGCTTGCCGTTCCATTTATATTTTACCTTAAGCACAGTCCCGCTGTTCCTGCTCCTTACCAATTCATATATTGAAAGGGCAGGGATAGTTGAATAGTCACCCCATAGAGCTTGAGAATTAATAATAAAATTAAAGTCAAGACTCTCAATTAATCCAAACATATTCTCTATGTTGTTTTCATCCACTCCTGCAAAGGCTTCATCCATAGCTATTATCTTCGGAGCATCAGGTCTTGCATTATCATACTTGGCATAAATAGCCGCAAAAAGAGGCACATACATGGACATGGCCTTCTCTCCGCCGCTGAATATGTCGTAGGCATGGTTGGACAGTTCTCTCCTGCTTTCCCCCGTCTTTTGATAGAAAAGCCTGAATTGATACCATTGTCTGTAATCCAGAATTTCCCTCATAATTACATGCAAAGCCGAATAGTTGCTGCCATCGTCTCTATACTTCCTCGCTCTGTCTATTCTGGCTTTGAAATGAAGGGTGATCTTCCGCCTTTCGTTGTCTTTTATAACCGCCGGATCTACGGATAAAAGCTTCACAAGCTCTGTGGTATTGAGCTCATCTTCGTCTTCGGCGGTTTTGGGCTCCCAGCTTATTTGGAAGGTAAGTCCGCTGGAGGTATCCATATCCTTCATTATTTTGTTCATATTGTCTATCCATTTTCGTGCTTTTCTGATCCTGGCGATAATTTTGCTGCTGATGCTGTTGGCCAGTATATCTTCAAAAAGTCTTCTTTCTTCATCCAATATCAAAAATTCATATTCATCCATCCTTAGCTTTAGTATCTCCATCAATTGATACAAAGTCTTAATGCTTCCATCTGCCCTGAAGGATAAAACCAGCCTGGATCCAACTGTAGAGTACGGTCTAAGCTCCAGGTTAGGAAAATAATCCACCAATGCTGCCTGGTTGGCATTTAGTTGGGTGTGCAGCTTGCTGCTTATTTCTTCTTTTCTATCCAAATCTCCTTTAAAAATCTCATCATATTCTTTGACCTTTTCCTCCGAAAGACGGTCTAAATCCGCCTCCTGATGATCTGCCAAAAAACCGAATTCCAGCTCTTCCTCCAGTGCTGTGGAGGAGTCATTTGATTGAGCTATAAGGCTTTCTATATCCTGTTTTTTGTCCCACAGNNTCCCTTACATTATCACCATACTGCTTTTCTTTAGCGTCGTTCTTATCTTTCCTCTCCTTCGGGATTTTTTCCAGTCTTTCTACACACTCCGCTATTTCCTTGTCTATGCTGGCTATATCTTTATCTCTAAGCAATGCCTCTATCTGCTTGATTCGTTCTTCTTTATTTTTGATCCTATTGATTTCTTCCCTAATCTCGTAGAAAATCTCTTGTATTTCATATTCAATATTTTCTCTGTAGTTTTCCTTATGCCGCAGAAGTTCAACTTTTCCGCTTCTNNATTCTTTTCCATATCATTTAAAGCATCTATATAGCTGCTGATATTATCCAGGGCTTCCAAATATACTTCTAACCTGAGGTTAAGCTCTATACCTGTAGTTAATCCGGAAATATCCTCTCGAATTTTCAACATATTTTTCTTTATCTCATTTATATCCTGCTCCAGATTGTTTATCTCCCTGATTATATCCTTCTCTTTATCTTCATATTCTTCCAAAAGTTCATAGGCTGCATCCAAATCCTCAAAGTACGGAAAATTATCATATTCGGATTTCAGTGCTTTCATTTTCTCTGTGATCACTTGCTTATCATGTAAAAGGGATTCTTTTACGGCTTTCAGTTTTTCGATTTTTTCTTCGGTTTCCTTTATAAGCTGTTCTTTGTATCTCCTTCTGGACTCTATGCCGATATATCTGGGTATATAATTTACAGAAGTCCTCCCCCTTACTATGCCCATGCCATAGTTTCCATCTTCGCACAAATATGGGGCCATCTCATCGGGATTAAGCATTATGCTGGCTATGGCATCTGCCACATCCTGAGGAGATATGCCTTCTGTATCATATCTGGCGGGCTGCAAATATGCATCCAGAGTCTGGGACATGAGCTGGGGCTTAGGCACAATAACACTATCTTTTACATCTTCCGTGAGATACTTGGTCACTTCATAATATTTCTTAGGAACTATCAGACTGTCCAATATGCCCATATCCATAAGTCCCTGCTCTATTATGGCTTTCATATAATCGTCTGCACCGTGGGCAAAATCCACAGCCATATAAAAAGGAATATGAGGCACTCCCAATGCAGCAAGCCTTTCTCTGGCAAGGATACGAGAATCTTCTGCGGGATAAGGCTTTTCGCTTTGCTTTTTTATCCTTTCAATTTCTTCCTTATATTCATCTATGGAATTATTGATCTGTTCTATCTCATATTCAACCTTTTGTTCTTCTCCGGTGTATTGAGACCAAATTTCATTATAACCTATATTCAAAACATCATATAAAGAATTGCGTTCATTCTTGCCCTTTATGGCATTTATCCTTTGAAAGAGGGATATGATTTTATCTTCACTCAGCTTAAAATAATTATTATTATTAGAATAGTCCTTTATCATTTCTTTGGCCAAGGTTTTATGTTCCTCTATCTACAATTGAGTCTGCCCCAGCTGGCTATCATAAAAAGCTTTTTCCTTGAGCTGGTGGTCTTTGTCTTTCTCTTTTGCATCCCGCTTCCCTTCCAATTCCTCCAGCTTTGCAAGAAGATTTTTAATCTTTTCTATGGAATGCTTTAATTCTTTAGCCTCCTTCATCATGTGAGACAGATTTATAACCTCCATCCCCATGACTTTCTCCATCATCTCAACATGATGATAGAGCTTCAAATCCTTACATAATTCTGAAGCTTCCCCAATAATATCATCAATTTTCTTTTCTATTATATATATTTCATCCTTTAAGCTGCGGCTTTCATTTGTCAAATCCATGAGAGCCCTATCTTTGTCATCCTTTTTTTGTTCCAGCTTAGCTTTTTTCTGTTCTGATTCGGCCTTTTCCATTCTAATGTTTGCCAAGTCTTTAGCAAGCTTATATTCTTCTTTTTCCCGAAGCTGCTCTTGTTTAATCTTCAAGGTCTCTTCTTCACTGTCCAAAGCTTCTGCTTCATTTTGAAGCTTTTCATAGACCTTTTCTCCCTCTTCCAGCTTCTTTTCAAGCTTTTTGACTTCTTTTTTATTGTCTTCCAGAGCTCCTTTTATATCAAGATATTTCTTCATTTTTTCATAGAGCATGAACTTATTATATCTGTCATAGTCATTCTTGAGCCTGGAAGCACCTTGATAGCTATCTTTTATCACATTGAGCTTTGTTTGCAATGAATCCAGGTTTTCTATGGTATCCGACAGCTGCCTAAGGTCATCCTCAGATAAGCCCGGCAATGAGTTCTGCATTATGTCATATACAGTAGAGGGCTTCATATCTCTTGATAGCTTTGGTGTCCTGATATTTACAATCAGATCTACCATTTCCTCAAAATCCTCTATGCTGTCGTAGCCGAAGAGCAGTTTGTTAACCTCTGCAGCATATTCCTTTTGACCTGTTAAAACCTTGCCCCCGCTGCCCAGCACATTTTCCAATCTTTTTCTGGACAGGGCAATCTTCTCACCTTCTGCTTCATCATAAAGAAAAACATCTATGCCGATTCTTCTATTGTCATTTAGTATGAAGTACCAGCTGTCGGTTACGCCTACGCCTCTTTTGGCCTTGATGCCCATGCCTATAGAGGCATATATATCCTCATCTTTTTTCTTGAATTCCAAAAATAGATATCCTAAGCCGGCTTCTTTGCCGTTTATTTCGTATTCCCCAAGAAGATAATCTTCCAGCTTTCTGGCTCTTGAATTAAAAGGGTCAAGCCTTTCGGGACTTTTCTTGCCGTCTAAGAGCAAGGGTATAAAGCTTTGCATGGTTACAGATTTGCCGGACCCATTTTGTCCTCTGATGAGCATCCTGCCATGGGAAAAATCGAAATATTCTTCGTCATAATACCAATAATCTAAAAGCCCGGCTCTATTCAAATGCCAGCTGTTACTCCTGTTCATCTTCTCTGCCCTCCATAATTACATCCTGAGGGTATTCCCCCTTGAATTTTAAGGCCAAGGGGAATACCAATAATCCATCTTCTCTTGTTTCTATCAATTTATTCAATGACATATATCCTAAAACATCCTGTCTTAATAGATTGAAGCTTTTCAATCTATATTCCTTA
>DPSW01000001.1 GCA_003527145.1 Clostridiaceae bacterium
TACCTGCATGCGCTTTGCTGCCAAGCCTTTTCAAGCCTGTGCAGTGCAAGAGAGCGGTGCCATTGACTATTTCGGTCTGACGGAGAGGGAACTGGCGGTAATGTGCGGTTCTCATTATGCAGAGGATTTCCATGTCATGGCGGTGCTTTCCATACTATTTAAAATTGGATTGGATGAGCGTTATCTGAAATGCGGCCTATCCTATTCTTTGAGTGAAAAGATTACTATGGAGTATGTTAAAAAAGGCGTTGAAAAGAAAAGCGTATTTCATAGCTGCTCCGGCAAGCATGCCGGTATGCTTGCTATGGCAATGAAGGAGGGCTTTGATGCCAACACCTATTTGAGCCCTGACAATCCGGTGCAGCAGAGGATATTGGGGCTGATAGCCGATTTTGCCGATATAGACAAAGAAGAAATAGAAATAGCCATTGACGGCTGCGGCGCTCCTGTTCATGCGATGCCTATAAGCAATATGGCAAAGGCTTATATGAAGATGGCTAACCCTTCCCACCTTGAAGAAAAGCATGCTGCAGCCGCAAGAAAAATAGTTATGGCCATGACCGGCTATCCTGAAATGATTGCGGGCACAAGGGGCTTTGACAGCGAGCTTATGAGAATCACCCGAGGCAAGCTGGCAGCCAAGGTCGGATCGGATGGCGTATATTGTGTAGGTGCTGTTAGAAAGGATATCGGCATAGCCGTAAAAATAGAAGACGGCAATATGCGGATATTATCCTCAGTGGTCATGGAGACCTTAAAGCAGCTTGAATTGATAAGCGATGAAGAGTTGGCAGAGCTCAAGCATTTTCATATCAGAGANNAGATAAAATAGGAGAGATAAGGCCGATTTTTAGGTTGATAGGAAAATAGGGGGAGACGGAATACCCCATAGAGAGAGGAGCGATTTTATGAATATAGTAAACACCCTTAGCCTTGAATTAAATATCAAGCCATGGCAGATAGAGAATACCATAGAGCTTATAGATGCAGGCAATACCATACCTTTCATTGCAAGGTACAGGAAGGAGCAGACAGGAGAGCTATCGGATACGCAATTAAGAGAATTGGGTGAAAGGCTGGAATACCTTAGAAATCTGGAGAACAGAAAGTCTGAAGTCATAAGGCTCATAGACGAGCAGGGCAAGCTCACAGATGAGCTGAAAGCAAAGATAGAAGCGGTAAAGGTGCTTCAGGAGGTGGAGGATTTATACCGGCCCTATAGGCCCAAAAAGAGGACCAGGGCTTCCATTGCGAAGGAAAAGGGGCTGGAGCCTCTGGCTCAACTATTATGGGAGCAGAAAAAATCCAATGAGAGCCTGGAGGAAATCGCATCCCAATACATAAATCAGGAGCTTGGAGTAGAAACCTGGGAAGATGCTTTAAAAGGAGCTATGGATATAATTGCTGAGGATATCTCGGACAATGCGGATTACAGAAAATTTATCAGGGAATTGACCTTTAATCTCGGCACCATAAGCACCAAGGGCTTGACGGAGGAAAAGTCCGAATACCAGATGTATTATGATTTTGCAGAGCCTATAAAGAAAATACCGTCTCATAGAGTATTGGCCATAAACAGAGGAGAAAAGGAGAAGATGCTTTCAGTCAAGATCGACGCACCTAAAGACAGAATAATACCCAAGCTGGAGGCAAGCATAATAATAGAAAGATCCCCCTATGGAACGATACTCAGCGATACGGCGCTGGATTCCTATGACAGGCTCATTGCTCCTTCTATAGAAAGAGAAATAAGAAATGAGCTCACAGAAAAAGCTGAGGAGCAAGCAATAAAGGTATTTGGAACCAATTTAAAAAATTTACTGCTTCAGCCTCCCATAAAGGGAAAGAGTGTTATGGGCTTTGACCCTGCCTATAGGACCGGCTGCAAGATAGCCGTACTGGACGATACAGGCAAGCTTTTGGATACCACGACGGTTTATGCCACACCTCCGCAGAATAAAGTGGAGGAAGCCAAAGAGGAATTGAAAAAGCTTATCAAAAAGCATAATGTAGAGATAATTTCTCTGGGAAATGGTACGGCTTCAAGAGAATCTGAAAAAATATGCGCAGAGATCATAAAGGAAACGGATAAGCCACTGCACTATATTGTGGTCAATGAAGCAGGAGCTTCGGTGTACTCCGCATCTGAGCTGGCGGCAAAGGAATATCCGGATGTAAATGTTTCTTTAAGGGGTGCCATATCTATAGGAAGAAGGCTCCAGGATCCTCTGGCGGAGCTGGTCAAAATAGATCCGAAATCCATAGGAGTAGGCCAATATCAGCATGATGTGTCTCAGAAAAATTTATCGGGAGCCTTAAACGCTGTNNGAACCAGAGCGAGCTGGCGCGCATGCTCGATGCCGTGGTGGAGGACTGCGTGAACTCTGTCGGGGTAGATCTGAATACTGCCACTCCGTCTCTTCTGCAATATGTATCCGGCATAAACTCTGCAGTGGCAAAAAATTTGGTGGCCTATAGGGAAGAAGTCGGCAAGTTCAAGAGCCGAAAGGAGCTTTTGAAGGTGAAAAAGCTTGGAGAAAAGGCCTTCGAACAGTGCGCGGGCTTCCTGAGGATACCCGAATCCCAAAACATACTGGATAATACGGCAGTGCATCCTGAATCCTATGAAGCAGCTACGATACTGCTTGAAAAGCTGGGATGTGATAAAAGCGAGCCCAAATTACTGGCAGAAGTCCTGCAGCAGGTCAACGGCCTCAATGTTGAAAAGCTTTCGGAGGAGATAGGTGTAGGAGTGCCTACATTGAGGGATATAATAAAGGAACTGCAGAAGCCGGGCAGAGACCCAAGAGATGAGATGCCTAAGCCCATTTTTCATACCGATGTGCTGGAAATGAAGGACCTGAAGCCGGGCATGATACTTACAGGGACCGTGAGGAATGTAATAGATTTTGGAGCCTTTGTGGATATTGGCGTCCATCAGGACGGTCTGGTCCATATATCGGAGCTGGCAGATAAATTTGTTAGGCGTCCCATGGAAGTTGTACAGGTTGGGGACATTGTAAAGGTCAAGGTGCTGGAGGTGGATCTGGAAAGAAGCCGGATAAGCCTGAGCATGAAGGGCTTGAACTGATCCGGTCCGCCGCCCTGAGCGGCAGCAAAGGAATGAAAAAAAAGGTATAATCGGAAGAAAAAGCAAAGAACCAATAAAACATTGTTTTAAAAAAAATATAAAACGACAACTGAATATAACAAAATTTGCCTTCCCACCTATAGTAATATAGTCCTGTAGAAAATAAGTCCTTTATACTATATGGGAGGCAATGAGATACACTTTCTAAATGGGCACCTGGAGTGTATTTAGCCAATGGTGCAACCGACCCATCTACTTACAAATGTAGGTGGGTTTTTCTATGTGTGCCAGGCATGGNNTAAAATAATTATTTTTCTCCTTCGATGGCGCTTATCATTTATTTGGAGCAAATGCATAAAATATTTCCATAGAATAAAATTCTAAGGAATAAAAAAGATGGAAAAGTCAATACTATAGCTGCAAATATAGTAAAAAATTCCTATGTATATAGGAATAAAACCTTATTCATGTCCATATATTTAACTAAAAAAATCAGAGGGATACGGGGGGAAGGAACGATTGATAAAAAAGTATATCAAAATATTCTTTGATGTGGTCTGTGCAGCCTTGGTTTTGTGCCTTGCACTTTTTATTTTTTCCTCTTTCAAAGCGAAATCAGATCCAAAGCATGTTCCCGGTATCGGAAGCTTCAAATTTATGTATGTTCTGACGGGCAGCATGAGCCCTGCTATTAAGCCGGGAGATATGATAATAACAAAGGCTGTAAAGATGGAGGAACTGGATAAAGGGGATATCATAACCTTTAGAGCCTCCGGAAACACATTGGTGACTCACAGGATAACAGATAAAAATCCGGACGGAAGCTTTGTCACCAAAGGAGATGCTAATAACGTAGAGGATTTAGACCTTAAGGCCAATAGCGAAAACATCGTAGGCAAATACATTTTCAGGATACCCAAAGGGGGATATGTGACCAAATTCATCCAGACTCCCATCGGCATGGTGCTTTTTATATTGGTACCCGTAGGGGTGCTGGCTGGAGGAGAGATAAAGAATTTTCTAAAAGAGATGGATGAAGAAGAAAAGAGTAAGAAAGAAGAAAAAGCTGAGGATATAAGGGGCTAGCCCTTTATCAACATATATGCCCGTTAAGGATATGAAAAATACATGGGAAAGGAGTAATTTGGATAACAATGAATTTTTTCGTTAAAGATGGAGGATGACAGGGCTTAGGTTTCGGTATCAAAAAAAATAATTTAAAAATTGGGAGGAAGAAAAAATGAAAAAGAAAGCGATAATCAGTTTAGTATTGATAGCAATGCTGGCCTTTGGTATAGGTGCAGGATCCTTCGCGTGGTTCACAAGCCAGGCAACAAGTGCAGATAATGTGTTTACGGCAGGTACATTGGAGATTAAGGCTAATGAAACAGTTCAGTTTAGCAAAGATATTTCTAATATATATCCAGTTTGGTCCGATTCCAATACCATAAAAATTAGCAATACTGGCACATTGCCTTTGAAGTTTAGGGTAAGCATGACAACATCCAATGATACGGGGCTGTTCAGCGGCAATCATCCCCTTCAGATTAAAATAAANNNNAGGAGAAACAGATTTAGTTATGAGTTACAGACTTCCTGAAGGAGCAGACAATAGCTATCAAGGTAAAGCAGGCACACTAAACTTTACTTTTGATGCAACCCAGACCGAAAATCCAGGATGGACTCAGCAATATACCCCAGCTAATTAATTGTGCAGCTTGCTAAAAAGTAAATAGGAGGAGATTGAATGAAAAAGAAATTTCTCGCTATGATGATAGCCGTAACTATACTCTTTAGCTTAGCTGGGGTCGGCACCATGGCATGGTTTACCAGCCAGGCAGCCAGCACAGCAGCGTTCCAAGCAGGCACATTGGAGATAGAAGCCGGTGGTGGAGAAGGCACTATAGCAAACTTTACAATACAGAATTTGCAGCCATCCTTTAATTACGAAGCTGAAAATGACAGAAACGAGCCGCCGCAATATGCCTATGATCCCGAAAAAGGATATTTTGACCTGATAAATAAAGGTTCATTGTCCTCAAAGGTTTATAGATTGACAGTAGAAAATGTAAGACAGAATAACCTGACGGGAGAGCCGGTTAGCGATGCGTTATTCAATGATTTCTTGAAAAAACTGTATGTAGCTGTAACCGCAAAGGCTTATGATGGCGTTGAAGATGATATCCTCTATGTAGGGAGCCTCTACAAAATGATATATGACAACGGAGGATATTTTGATCCCTTTATTTTTATGAATCAAGGAGATAATAGAAAGGTTGAATTTGCAGTAGCCCTTCATAAGAGTGCAGGCAACGAATTCCAGAAGCTAGGATTGAAGGCCGACTTCACTATACATGCAATGCAGGTAGAAGAGCCTCTGCCAGGTGAAGAGAATCCGACACAATATGCTGCATTATATAGCGGTCAGAACTTCTCGTTGAAAGCCAGAGAGGAATATCATACAGACGTTTATAATTCCCTGGATCCTGATGTAGGTTTTAATGGATACGGATATACCTTCCAGTTCAACGAAACCCAAAAGACATTTAAATCTATGGAATTAGAGCTCCGTCATGAGTCTGATAATAATCATGATGTGAAAGTAACAAGAGTCCTTCTGGTATTAGACAGATTGACTGAATTGGAAGGGTTGAATAGGAAGGATGTTGACTATAAAGAGGTATTGGGCTCCAACAATAAATATATATATATTAAGAAAGACGCTTTCTCATCTGATTGGAAATTGGTAAACGTAAGAGCCACATATACCAATGGTGATAATTCTGTTATAGATACAGAATGGGTGCCTTACTTTATAAAT
>DPSW01000075.1 GCA_003527145.1 Clostridiaceae bacterium
AATGGGCTGTACTGGTCCCATCGTTATGGGAAATGAGAATAAGATTGATATGGCAAGAGCAGTACTAGTAAAATTAGGCTTCATAGCTGACTAAGCAACATGTCTTATAAGCATTTTACAAAGGCTTTGGCCATGGAAGATCTACTCGCTTTAATCTATGCTGGGTGCGCAAGAATAATATTTGTGAACTAATAAGTATTAAAAATGAACATTAACTATTTAGAAGGCAATATAAACAAAACATTTACTTTTGTGCTGGTTATTTGAAGTATTTCTCCACAAAGTAACTAACAATTATAATAGACTATTTAATAAGAAGTATATCTTTGTTGTAGTTATATATATCAAATATCATAATAGTGTAAGCAAAACGAGTGGCTATAGTACAAAGTATGGTAAGAAAGCAGGTTGTAGAAATTAATAACGGTCTATTAAAAGGCTAGATTAAAGGAGGAGAAAGTCAATGTTGCAAGGAGAGAATGTTATCGCTGCATACACGAAAGAAATGGAAGCTAAAGTCATTGAGATTGCAGAGGGAGCCCCTGAGTATAGAGTGGATCCCAACAAGACATTATTACTGGTAATAGACTTGATAAACGATGGAAATCGCAATGAAGGTTTTGCTGGCAAAGTTGGATTCGACGTCTCTATGGAACAAAAGATAGAACCCGTAGTTGCGAAATTGGTAAATCGAGCCCGACAAGCCGGAGTAGAAGCATGTTATGTACAATGTATCTATGATTTTGGCTATTTATTACCAAACATGAGAGAACAGTTCGAGATGGTTAGGTTGCCAGAGGGAATGTGTAACAAGGGAACATGGGGAGCCGAATTTGTTGACACTTTGCCCAAACCTGATCTTTGGCTGGTAAAATCTCATTTTTCATCATTTTCGCCTCATACTTTCCTGTTTAATCCCTCTCTTCATCCAGAAATAGTTGAATATCTTTCCCTGCCAGCAGAAAAAGATGATGAACTGAAAAAAATGAAAAAAAAGACACTATATGATTATTTTCTTGAAGCTCAAGCCCACAGTGCCGTAGCAAATCCAGCTAATATTGAAAAAATAATGGACATAGGAGTAGTGAGTCTTGATGCTTATCTAAAAGCTAGAGGGATCGATACAATTATCATCACAGGTGCATCTACTCATGTTTGTGTTGATGCAGCTGTATGTGGCGCGGCTGAAAGAGGGTATCGTCTGCTATTACCCGTTGACGCCATAGCGGGAGAAGATCACGATAAACATTGGTGCTATCTTCATAACCACGCATTTTTCAAGGCTAGACCTTTAACGTCTGATAAAATCATATTTTAACTGAAATAAAAGTAGTCTATCCAGCGAAAGTTGAATAGACTACTTTTATTTTTCTATATATGGTTTCAGCCCTCATAATAGAGGTTGAATCATATCTGAGAATGTGTAAAAGAAACTAAAGCATGTTGCTGTGGTTTAGTATTTTTTTATTGTCTTACTAAATGTTTTATTAAAAGCAATACATCAAATTCAGGTTTCATTTAAAAAGTATCCGTCAAATATAACCCACATGGGCAACAACATAGTGGTATGAGATAATGCACCAAAGAATAAAATTGGAGGTGCATTTTTCATTGAACTATAAGGAAAACAGAGAGCTATGGGTGACAAGAGTGGCTTCATTCCGTGAGAGCGGTATGAACCAGTCTTAATGGTGCAAGGCAAACGAAATAAAATTGTCTGCGCTTGGGTACTGGCTAAGGAAGCTAAATCCCAGGGATGATTCTGATACAGAAGCTGGAATCTTTGAATTTGCGAGTCTTAAAGTTCCCGATACATGCTCTGCCAAAAGCATAATCTTAGAAGTTGGGGCAGTTAAAATTCACCTAAACACAGATTTTGACGAGAAGTTACTGTTAAAGACTATCAGAACATTACAGCAGCTATAATAAACCAACTTCATATTGAAAAAGTCCATCTTGCATTAGGTCCCACTGATCTTCGCAAGTCTGTGGAAGGGCTTGCACTCATTGTCCAGCACATCCTAAAGATGGATCCCTTTTCAACCCACCTCTTTGCATTTTGTAACAGACGCCAAGACAAGATAAAGATATTGGTATGGGATAATAATGGTTTCTGGCTGCATTACAAACGTCTTGAGAAAGAGCATTTCAAATGGCCCTCAAAAGAAAAAGGTCTATCGTTATCGCTTTCTGAAAGAGAATTCCGCTGGTTGCTGGATGGAATGAGCATAAACCAGGACTCAGCACACAAGCCGGCATTGGAGCAGGTTTTAATCTGAAGAAAGTTTAAAAAAGCCTTTAATTTCAATGGATTGAGGCTTTTTTTGTATCCGTTTTTATGGTATAATAATATCATGAGTGAAATGATTGAAAGCAAAGATTTACAACAAAATAGCGCGTCTTTTGAAGAACTGAAAAACAAGTATGCCATGCTTCAGCATGAAAACGAAATTCTGACGGCAAAACTGGAATGGTATGAGGAACAATACAAACTCAACCAGGCAAAACGTTTCGGTAAATCAAGCGACACTGTACCCGCTGAACAGATTTCCTTCTTAAACGAGGCTGAAATAGCTCAAAGACCGGAAGCTGAAGAGCCGGAGCTTGAGAAAATAGTTTATGAAAGAAAGAAGAGAAGGAGAGGAACCAATAAGGATTCCTTTGCGGATCTTCCTGTTGAGCGGATAGAATATGACCTGCCTATTGATGAGCAAATCTGTCCTGTTTGCAATGGGACGATGCACTCTATGTCTGAGGAAGTCAGAAGAGAGCTTAAGGTGATACCAGCACAGGTGAGCATTGTTGAGCATGTGAGAAAAATATATATTTGCAGGGCTTGCGAAAAGGCCGAGGAAAAGGCACCGATTATTACAGCACCTATGCCGGCGCCGGTAATATCCGGCAGCTTTGTGTCACCAAGCCTGCTTGCTTTTATCATGCATCAGAAATATGTTGCCGCACTGCCATNNGGAGCAGATATTTAAAGAATATGGTATTGATATATCAAGACAGATCATGGCCAACTGGATCATAAAGGGCGCAGAACTGTGGTTAGAGCCTTTATACGATAGAATGCATCAATATCTGCTTAAAGAGACATTCCTGCATGCGGATGAGAGTCCCATGCGGGTGTTGACAAAGGATGGAAAGCCTACCGATAGCAAGACGTATATGTGGCTTTATGCAACTGGCCGATACGGGAGGAAGATGGCACTCTACGAATATCAGCCGTCCAGATCGGGCAAGCATGCCAAGCGCTTTCTTGAAGGATACTCCGGGCTACTTCAAAGTGATGACTATAGTGGATATAATTCCGTTGAAAATGTCATCCGTGTAGGTTGCTTTGCCCATGCTCGAAGGTATTATACGGATGCGCTGAAAGTGATTCCGAAGGGGGTTTCCATTGAGTCCACCTATGCACATCAGGCGCTTGAGTTTTTCAAGGAATTATTCACCCTTGAAAGCCGGTGGACTGAGATAAGTGCAGAAAAGAGATATGAAAACAGACTGAAGGAGAGCAAGCCTGTACTCGAGGCTTATTTGTCATGGCTTCAGGAGGCAAAGCCAAAGGTAGTTAAGAAAAGCAAGCTGGGACAGGCTATTGCATATAGCTTATCAAATTGGGAGCTGCTGACAAACTTCATGAAGGATGGGCAATGTGAACTTAGTAATAATCGTGCTGAGCGGGCAATAAAACCCTTCGTTATCGGCAGAAAGAACTTCCTCTTTGCAAAATCGCCTCATGGAGCAAAGGCCAGCGCTATTGCTTACAGTATTGCAGAGAGCGCAAAACTGAATGGACTGAATACATTCTATTATATGAAATATCTATTCGAACAGCTTCCCAATACCAGGCTTGACCGTCCAGAGGCCCTAGATCATTTGCTGTCATGGTCAGAAGAAATACCTGCAGAGTGTAGATTGCAAAAGAAATTATAAAGATGTCAAAGTCCCATTTACGAGAATTATCTCATAGATGGGACTTCTTTTTGTATGTGTGCTGCTTTTGACGGACACATTTAATCGTTAAAGCGACAGTCCCTTAATCTATATCTAATCTTAAGATGTAACAAGGATCCTAGATTATATTATTCATATAAAGGAAACCTATTGCACAAATCAATTGTTTTTGCTCTAATTTCTTCCTTATCATTGTCCTCATTTAAAGCTAAATCCATTAAACCTACTATTTCTTTTATTTCTGCTTCTTTCATTCCTCTTGATGTAATTGCTGGAGTTCCAATTCTTATACCACTAGTTACAGTTGGTTTTTCAGGGTCATTAGGTATTGTATTCTTATTAGTAGTAATATTAACTGATTCTAGTAACTGCTCTGCCCTTTTTCCTGTCAAACTCCTAGTTCTTACATCTAATAGTATTAAATGATTGTCGGTTCCGTCTGAAACTAGTCTGAACCCTTTTTTAATCAATAAATCTGCTAGTACTTTTGCATTCTTAACTACCTGATTTTGATAATCCTTAAAATCCTCTTTCAAAGCCTCCCCAAAACATACTGCTTTAGCAGCTATTACATGCATTAACGGACCACCTTGAATTCCTGGGAAAATAGCCTTGTCAATTTTTTTAGCATACTTTTCTTTACAAAGAATTACTCCACCTCGAGGTCCCCTTAGTGTTTTGTGGGTAGTACTAGTAACAAAATCTGCATAAGGCATTGGATTAGGATGTAATCCCGCTGCTACTAAGCCTGCTATATGAGCCATGTCTACCATTAGATAAGCATTAACTTCATCAGCTATTTCTCTAAATTTTTTGAAATCTATTATTCTTGGGTAAGCACTTGCACCTGCTACTATTAACTTTGGTTTTTCTCTTAAAGCTATTTTTCTAACTTCATCATAATCAATTGTTTCTGTTTTTTCATCTACACCATATGCGACGAAGTTAAAATAAGTTCCTGAGATATTTACAGGACTCCCATGTGTAAGATGTCCTCCTTGGGACAAATTCATACCTAAAACTTTATCTCTTGGCTCTAATACTGCAAAGTATACGCCCAAATTTGCATTAGAACCAGAATGAGGTTGTACATTTGCATGTTCTGCATTAAAAAGTCTTTTCAATCTTTCTCTAGCTAGGTCTTCAACCATATCTACATATTGGCATCCACCGTAGTATCTCTTATTTGGATATCCTTCTGCATATTTATTTGTTAGCTGACTTCCCATAGCTTCCATTACTTGGGGTGAAACAAAATTCTCAGAAGCAATTAACTCAATATGATCATGTTGTCTGTTTTTTTCTAGTTCAATAATTTTCATTACTTCCACATCATACTTTGCTAAATTACTGAAATCCATATCTCTTACCTTCTTTCCATATACTTCTTTAAAATATTTAGTTGATAGCATTATATCTAATATTTAGTAGCACATATTTTTGATTATCAATTATTGATATAACTTACTCAGTAATGTATCTCATATCTGGGAAGAAATATGGATATCCCATTAAGTATGCTTTTAACTCACCAGATTTTGCAGCTTCTGCAGCTGGCCATTGAATATAGGTTTCTTGATAAGCTACTCTTTCAGTTAAATCTGCAATCCAAGCACATGGAGCAATCTCATCTACTATTTTATTCTGTAGCGCTTCATATTTTCTAAAACGTTCTTCTTTATCAGTTGTAGCTAGTGCATCCTCTATTTCGGCATCTAATTCATCTGTTAAATACCAATGACAGTTTTCATAGGTTCCTGCAGTCTTACTATGGAAACCTGATTCTAGTGTAGCTCCTGCTTCATTATATTGAGGTCCAGCATTAATAGTTGTTACATTTGGTGTGCTTTCTGGATTTGAAACTCTTTCTTGTATAGTTACCCAAGGAGCTTTAGTTATTTGTACATTAATTCCTGCTTGTTTTGCTGCAGATTGGAATGCTAACGCTATTTTTTCTATATCTTGAACATCAGAGTTTACCAAGAATTCAATTGGATAATCTCGTAAACTATTAGCATATTTAGATTTAGAAAAATATTCTTTAGCTTTTTCTACATCATACTTATATTGATTAGTCTCTACATTACCTGCAGTATATGATGAAACAGGCCCATTGTTAGTCCTTGAATCTACAAATATATTATTAACAATCATCTCATAGTCAAAGAGGCAACTCAATGCTTTTCTAAAATTAACGTCATCAGTTGGTGCAATCGAAGTATTAAAGAAAACGTTTTGCACTAGTCTAGTAGAATATGGAACTAATTTAATGCCTTCTAATTTAGATAAAGCCTCTAGACTTTCAGTACTTTGCCACATATCGCTAATTTCCAACTGCTTGCTAGCTAACATAGTACGAACAGTTGAAGGTTCAGTACCATATATTATCTTAAATGACTCTGGAGCATTCTCATCCCATCCTATATGCCAATCATCAAATTTTACAGCATAGAAATAATCTTGTTGTACTAATTCTTTTGCCATATAAGGACCTGAACCGGCATCATTAGTGATCAAGAAATCACGTCCATAATCTCCATATTCCCCATAGGAACCTTCGCTTAAATTTGCCATAATTAAATCTTCATTTACAATATATAATCTACAAAGTGAATCAACAAAAGGACCAAAAGACCTATTTAGTACGAATTTTACAGTATAATCATCTACTGCAACTACTTCTTTTAATATATCGCTGTAAATATAAGCAAATCCTTCACCTATATCTGTAAGACGCTTAGCTGTAAACACAACGTCTGAAGCCAATAATTCTGAACCGTCATGGAACTTAACTCCTTCTTTTAGGTAGAATGTA
>DPSW01000394.1:0-678 GCA_003527145.1 Clostridiaceae bacterium
CGGAAGGGTAGTAAAGGGACAAAAGTTTCAAAACATAGTGGATGTGGACAGCCCTGAAATATTGGGCAAGTATTACAGCAACTGCGGAGCGGATGAATTGGTATTCTACGATATAACCGCTTCCAATGAGGAAAGAAAGACTTCCTTGGAATTTGTCGAAAAGGTGGCAGCCAATATAAACATACCTTTCTGCGTAGGCGGAGGAGTATCATCTGTTGATGATTTTACGGATATTTTAAGANNGAAAAGGAGCAGATAAGGTATCTGTCAATTCTGCAGCAGTAAGAAACCCTGAACTGATAAGGGAAGCATCCTTGAAATATGGAGCTCAATGCGTAGTTCTATCCATCGATGCCAAGAAGGATGATGAAGGCTCCTGGAGCGTATATGTAAAAGGCGGAAGGGAAAAAACTGATTTGGATGCGGTTGAGTGGGCTTTAATGGGTGTTAAGCTGGGTGCGGGGGAAATAGTTGTCAACAGCATAGATGAAGATGGAATGAAAAAAGGTTATGATATTGAACTGCTAAAAAGGATAACAGAATCCGTCAATGTGCCTGTAATAGCATCAGGAGGAGCGGGAGAATTGGAGCACTTTTATGCCGCCATAGAATATGGCGGTGCAGATGCAGTGCTGGCAGCTTCAGTATTTCACTATGGACAAATCAAGATAGAAGAGC
>DPSW01000394.1:712-4009 GCA_003527145.1 Clostridiaceae bacterium
TTCTGGGGTCATAGGGCAACGGAGCCTGCTGCAGCTGAGGAATAAGCATATGTGTGTAGGGAATAGTCTTGACTATTCCCTACTATGCGAAGTGTGATGAAAAATTTTAAGGGGGATGGAAATGGACATAGATAAAATAATTGAAGAAATAAAATTTGACGATAGAGGGCTTGTACCTGCAATAACGCAGGACGCAGAAACTCAAAAAGTATTGATGCTCGCATACATGAATAAGGAATCCATAAGGAAGACCCTTGAGGAAAGAGAAACCTGGTATTTCAGCAGAAGCAGACAGAAGCTCTGGAAAAAGGGTGAAACCTCCGGGAATATACAGAAAGTAAAAGGCTTTTATTATGATTGCGATAAAGACAGCATATTGCTTGTTGTGGAGCAAAGGGGTGCTGCATGCCACACAGGAGAGTTCTCCTGCTTTTTTAACGAAGCTCTGAAGCCGGAAAATGGGAAAACTGATATTTTAAAAGAATTGTATGGCCTTTTGGAGGATAGAAAGAAAAATCCTATAGAAGGCTCTTATACGAATTACTTATTTGAAAAGGGCCTGGACAAAATACTGAAAAAAGTCGGGGAGGAAACCAGCGAAGTCATAATTGCTGCAAAAAACAAGAGCAAGGAAGAACTGGTTTATGAATTAAGCGATCTTGTATATCATGTTTTAGTATTAATGGTCAATGAGAATGTGGGCATAGAGGATATTAAGGAAGAACTGATCAGCAGAAGGGAGAAATGACCATGCTCAAATTCAATCCCTTTGATATAACTCACGTATAGCCAGGGAAAGCACAACCAAGCCATGCTTCAAATCTTCGTGGGAAGCATAGGAATATGATATTCTTATGTGCTGATTTGACATATGCTGATAAACATTTCCCGGATTTATCAGTATACCCTTTTTCAAGCAATTGTTAAAAAGCTTTTGAAGAGAAAGGGGCTTTTTAAGGCACAGCCAGATATAAAAGCCTCCTTCTGGCTTTTTCCACTCTGCTATGTCTGAAAAGTATTGGTTCAAAATATCTAATGCAATATTTCTCCGAATTTTAAGCTCTTTTCTTATCCGGACCAGATGATCGAAATATAATCCGGAGGACAGCCATTCTGCTGCAGCCCTTTGAGATAATGAACTGGAGCCGTAGTCGGTCTGCATCTTGATGTCTGCCAGACGCTCGATCACAGCCTCCTGACCGACTACCCAGCCGATACGGAGCCCGGGGCATAAGCTCTTGGACATGCTGCCAAGAAAAAGCACCAAATCTTTGTTGTCCATTGACTTTAGAGGTATTGGCGCTTTTTTATCAATATACAGCTCTCTGTAAGCATCGTCTTCGATGATGGGAAGCCTTTCGTCCTCGCATATGCCTAACAGCTTTTTTCTTCTTTCATCCTTCATGCATACCCCCGCAGGGTTTTGAAAGGAAGGAATGGCGTACAAAATGGCAGCATTGGTTTGCCTTCTGTACCTGATTATCTTATTTATCTGTATACCCTCTTCATCCATTGGGATGCCATAAAGCTTCATTCCCGCAGATTGGAATACATTGATGGAATATATATAGGATGGGTTTTCCGTAAGTATGGTAGAACCCTTGTATAAAATCCCAACGGATATCAAATGCAAAGCCTGAAGAGCCCCTGATACGATGAGTATTTGAGAGGGTGATGCATTTATTCCAAGAGTGCTCAGATATGCGCTTACTTCCCTTCTCAGCTCATAGGAACCCTTAGGCTCTTCATAGCCAAGGGATTTGACGGATTTTGAAAAGCTGTCTGTTACAAAATCCATCATCTTTTTAGGGAATAGCTCCGGAGACAACTCTCCTGTACCTAATCGTATTATTTCAGGTTCGAATTCATATCTGTTTATTTGTTGTACGGTGCTGAAATTAGGCTGGTGGGTTCCGGATCTCACGTAGGACAGCCAATCCGGAGGGGGAGTTTTAGAAAGCAGGGACCAGGTGTTATTTTTAACAATGGTGCCCCCTTTGGTTTTGCCTTCAAGCAAGCCTTCGGCTATCAGCTCATCTATTGCGGTCACTATAGTGCTCCTATTGACGTCAAACCTCCGGGCAAATTCTCTTTGAGTAGGAATCCGGGTGCCTATTGCCCAATCGCCGCTGGAAATTTTATATCTTATATAATCTTTGATCTGCTGATATAAAGGAATACCGGAGCTTTTATCAGGCATCCAATTCTCACTGATGGACATGGCCTCCACTCCTATTTATCTTTATGATTGGTTGTATATAGTAGATTTTAACACTTAAAGAAGCCTCGTTCAACTTCTCATCTGTCTAAGCTTTGCCTCTACAATGGAACTTGTGGCAAGTATAACAAATATAGTGTCAAAAGTGTATTTAAAAAATACTTCTTTATTTAGCAGCACCTCAACCCAACCATGATATCCTACCAATATGGCGGACTTAGCAATGAAAAGTATATGTATGAAGCTTCTTAGTCCATTGCATCTTTCGAAATCCTTTGCTAAAACAGCCGTACCAAAAGAACACACAGATATCAGTATAAAAAAGTATAATATAAAAAGCACATAATNNATCCTATGGTGGGTTATAGCTGATACTATCGTTTCTTTTCAAATAGGAGATAAGAAGCGCTAAGCTCTAGAATAGCATCTTCTAAAGCTCAGATAGATCTATAAACCTCAATTGGACAATAGATGCTGTTAATTCAGCATTCATATATATTTTAATATGTATAATGATATAGGTCTCCAACCAATAACTATTATACTACACCAACCAAATAGAAGCTATACTTGAATAGAATTATTTAATATCAAGGATTTAGAAATATATAGAAGATTGTTAATTGAACTACAACCAACCAAAAACTATTTGTGCCATATTATTTTACGTATTTATACGATGGCTAACCACCATTAAAAACTCCATCTGAACTAAGAACGCTGTTAATATAGGATGCAGCTATGTTATAATTAATAATAGAGCTAGTGCACCAGCTATTGCCACCGCTGCTCCTTTCTTGTCAAGCGGGAGATGGACGATGTCAGGCTCGCTCAATAACTAAAATTGCAGAGGTAATTTTACATGTCCAGCATTTTATATAAATTTAAACATAATGGAAACTTCAGCAAGCAAGTAAAATTATATATGTTGAACACCTTCATCAGCTATCTTGTGATGTCAGCTTTCGCAAATGTGCTGCAAGGCATATACTTCAAGAGATTAGGCTTTGAAGAAGGCTTTATAGGAAATGTAATAGCGCTTAAAACCGTATTGATCGGATTAAGTGCTGTGCCTGTGG
>DPSW01000394.1:4022-4250 GCA_003527145.1 Clostridiaceae bacterium
GCAATGTATTTTTACATCCCAGCTGCTTATTTATTTTTTTGCCTGCCTGAACGGTATAGGATCAGCAGTTATGTATGTTAATGACGCGCCGTTTCTGGCTGAGAATTGTGAGGAAGAAAAAAGGATCAATCTGTTTAGCATTAATTTTATAATAAATCAGCTTGCTTCTATTTTCGGCTCCTATAGTGGGGGAAGGATACCGGAATTGTTTGGAGGCGAAAGCATAAG
>DPSW01000034.1 GCA_003527145.1 Clostridiaceae bacterium
TAAAGTAGCGATTAAGAATTAAATATAATGTAAAATTTTTTTAGGAGGATGAATATAAATGGGAAAGGTCATTGGTATCGATTTAGGTACTACCAACTCTTGTGTAGCTGTTATGGAAGGCGGTGAGCCTGTAGTAATACCAAATGCAGAAGGCAACAGAACAACTCCTTCTATAGTTGGTTTCTCAAAAAACGGTGAAAGGCTTGTTGGTCAGGTCGCCAAAAGGCAGGCGATAACAAATCCTGATAGGACGGTTATGTCTATCAAAAGAGAAATGGGAAGCAATCACAAGGTTAATATAGATGGAAAAGATTATACCCCGCCTGAAATATCGGCAATAATACTTTCGAAGCTTAAGCAGGATGCCGAAGCTTACTTAGGAGAAACTGTTAACCAAGCTGTTATCACAGTTCCGGCATATTTTAGCGACAGCCAAAGGCAAGCAACTAAGGATGCGGGCAAGATTGCAGGCCTGGAGGTATTGAGAATAATCAACGAGCCTACTGCTGCTGCACTGGCCTATGGTTTGGAAAAGGAAGAAAGCCAGAAAATATTGGTATTTGACTTAGGCGGCGGAACCTTTGATGTATCCCTGCTGGAACTGGGCGATGGAGTCTTTGAGGTTTTGGCAACCAGCGGGAATAACAAGCTTGGCGGGGATGACTTTGACGCAAGAGTCATGAATTATATGGCAGATGAGTTTAAAAAAGAATATGGGATAGATCTCAGAAATGATAAAATGGCAATGCAAAGATTGAAAGAAGCTGCAGAAAAAGCTAAAATTGAGCTTTCCAGCGTAGTTCAGACAAATATAAACCTGCCGTTTATAACCGCAGATGCAACCGGTCCGAAGCATTTGGATGTCAACTTGACAAGAGCAAAGTTTGATGAACTGACACATGATCTTGTTGAAGCTACTATGGAACCGGCAAGAAAAGCTTTGTCAGACGCAGGCTTGTCAGTTGATAAGATCAATAAAGTGATATTGGTCGGAGGTTCCACAAGAATACCCGCTGTTCAAGACGCGGTTAAGAGGCTGACCGGCAAGGAACCCTATAAAGGTATAAATCCGGATGAGTGTGTTGCGCTGGGTGCTGCAATACAGGCCGCTGTATTGACAGGAGAGGTTAAGGATGTATTGCTGCTGGATGTAACTCCGCTGTCTTTGGGTATTGAAACTCTTGGCGGAGTATTCACCAAGCTGATTGAAAGAAATACGACAATACCGACTAAAAAGAGTCAAATATTCTCGACAGCTGCCGATGGACAGACAAGCGTAGAAATCCATGTTCTTCAGGGTGAAAGAGAGATGGCTTCCTACAACAAAACCTTAGGAAGATTCCAACTGACAGGCATAGCTCCTGCACCAAGAGGAATACCTCAAATTGAAGTTACTTTTGACATAGATGCAAATGGCATAGTTCATGTATCGGCCAAGGATCTGGGAACCGGCAATGAGCAAAAGGTTACGATAACTGCAAGCTCCAACCTCTCAAATGATGAAATAGACAGAGCCGTAAAAGAAGCTGAAAAGCATGCAGCCGAGGATAAGCAGAGAAAAGAAGAGGTTGAAATAAGAAATCAGGCAGACAGCTTGATATATCAGACAGAAAAATCGCTTAAAGATTTGGGCGATAAATTAAGCCAGGAAGATAAATCAAAGATTGAAGCTGACTTGAATAATCTGAAGGAAGCTTTGAAGGGTACAGATAATGGCCGCATTAAGGAAGCCACCGAACAACTTACTAAGGTTTTCTATGACATTTCATCCAAGATATATCAGGCTGCCGGAGGTCAAGGAAGCCCGAATCCGGAGGATTTTGGGGCACAAAACGATGACGGTACTATAAATGCAGACTATAAAGTTGATGAGGATAAATAGTATTTACCCCTCTGCAAGGTGGTGTTAGCATGGCAACAAAAAGAGATTATTATGAGGTCTTGGAAGTAGATAAGAGCGCTTCTGAAGATGATATAAAAAAAGCATACAGGAAATTGGCCAAGAAATATCATCCTGATGTCAATCAAGGCAACAAGGATGCAGAGAATAAGTTTAAAGAGATTAACGAGGCTTATGAAGTATTAAGCGATAAAGATAAACGCGCTAAGTATGATCAATTCGGGCATTCTGCTTTTGATCCTAACAGCTTTGGAGGCGGAGGCTTCGAAGGCTTTGGAAACTTCTCCGGCTTTGGCGGCTTTGGAGATATATTTGATACGATATTCGGAGACGGCGGCTTTGGATTTTCTACTTCAGGGAGGAGCAGAAAATCCGGGCCTCAAAGGGGCAGTGATCTGAAATATGAGCTGGAGATAGAATTTGAAGCTGCTGCTTTTGGGGCCAAGAAGGAGATAAATATCGCCAGAAATGAGACCTGTACGGTATGCAGTGGCACCGGGGCTAAAGATGGAAGCGGTGCAGAAACCTGCAAGACCTGTGGAGGCACAGGAGAGGTACGCCATATTCAAAATTCGCCCTTTGGGCGTATTGTAAATGTTCGCCCCTGTGAACAATGCCACGGAGAAGGCAAAATAATAAAGAATCCATGTACCACTTGCCTTGGAAGAGGAATAGTGAGGAAAACGAGGAAAATCACCTTGGATGTACCTGCAGGTGTTGATAATGGTTCTATCCTTACCTTAAGAGGTGAAGGGGAACCAGGGCTAAAAGGCGGCCCAAACGGGGACTTATATATATACCTAAAGGTAAGGCCTCATAAAATATTTAAAAGGGAAGGTTCAGACCTGTTCTGCGAAGTGCCTGTAACCTTTGCTCAGGCAGCTTTGGGCGGTAAGATCAATGTGCCCACATTAGAGGGAAATACTGATTATAGCCTGGAAGAAGGAACTCAAACAGGAACTACCTTTAAGCTCAGAGGCCAAGGCGTGCAAAATTTGAAGCGCAACACTAAAGGCGATTTATATTTTACTGTGAAGGTTCAAATACCCAAAAAACTGAATGAGAAACAAAGGGACCTTCTCAGACAGTTTGCAGATGCAAGCGGTGAGAATACCGGCGATCTTGGCAAATCTTTTTTCGGCAAAGTTAAGGATGCCTTTGGAAAATAAGCAGCACGCGGTGCTGCTTATTTTCATAAATTTGGATTGGACTCTGATCTGAATATATTGTAAAAGAATATATAATTATATATAATATGATAAGTATTTTGAATTATTCTATTATTGAGGAGAGCAAATATGAATTACATAGAGATAAGTGTTTTTACCACTACAGAGTCCAGCGAAGCAGTGTCTTACCTCCTGGAGGATGAAGGCGCTGCAGGAGTTGCTATAGAAGATCCCAATGATTTTATATCCCTGAATCATAATAAGACGGATTGGGATTATGTAGAACCTGAATTGATCCAGGCCATGGGAACAGATGTTAAAGTAAAGGGTTATTTTCCCGAAACCGTATATTCGGCAGCTTTGCTTGAAAATATTCAATCGAGAGTCGACTCCTTATCTGATTTTGGCCTTGATAAAGGCAAAGGGGAATTGGCAACCAGGATTGTTAAAGAAGAAGATTGGTCCACAGCCTGGAAGCAGTATTTTAAACCCTTTAAGGCAGGAGAAAGGGTTGTGGTAAAGCCTACCTGGGAGAGTTATGACGGGCAGGACGATGATATAGTGGTTGAAATCGATCCTGGCATGGCTTTTGGTACAGGAAATCATGAAACCACATTGATGTGCATAAAGCTGTTGGAACGCTATATCAAAAAAGGCTATAAGGTATACGATGTTGGCTGCGGATCAGGCATATTGGGAATAACTGCGGCAAAATTGGGAGCTCATAGCGTTTTATGTGTAGATTTGGATGGCGTAGCTTGTAAAGTAGCTGCGGAGAACGTATCTGTCAATAAAGAAGATGATAAAATCAAGGTCAAGAATTGTAACCTCCTGGATGCAGCANNGTTGCCAATATAATAGCTGATATCATTATGGATTTTACTCCTCAAGCATTGTTGTTCCTGAAGCCCGGGAGAGTATTCATATCATCCGGCATAATCTTAGACAGGCAGGATGAAGTGATTAAAGAATTGAAAAAGCATGGATTTGATATTTTGGAAATAGAGCAGATGGGTGAATGGTGCGCAATAGCTGCGAAGAGGGATTAATATGCATCGATTTTTTATTAGTAAGGATAATATTAAAAAGGGAAACATAATTATTACCGGTGACGATGTCAGCCATATATCGAGGGTATTAAGGGTTAAGCCTGGTGATGATATAGTGGTATGTGATGGTCAAGGCATGGATTATAAGGTTGTANNATCGATAAATATGCGGTTAGGACAAGAATACTGGAGAGCAGAGCATCTGATGGAGAGCCTGGGATAAATGCGGTGCTTTTTCAGGGTATTCCCAAAAGCACTAAAATGGACGTTATCATTCAGAAGTGTACGGAAATCGGCGTGAGAAGGATTGTACCCGTTGAAACTGCCCGAACCGTAGTTAGACTGTCAAGTGAAAAGGATGGAATAAAAAAGGTTGAGAGATGGCAAAGAATTGCCGAGGAAGCAGCCAAGCAAAGCGGCAGAGGCATTATACCTAAAATTGACATGCCTAGAAGCTTCTATGAGTCTTTGGCAGAAGCTGCGGAGCTTGACATATCTCTAATACCTTACGAATTGGAGAAAAATAATAATCTAAAAATGAGTATTCATGGTAAAAAAGCAGAAAGTATTGGAATCTTTATCGGACCGGAGGGCGGATATGAAGATTTTGAGATAAAGTCAGCATTAGACAAAGGCGTTGTCCCTGTTACGCTTGGACCTAGAATATTAAGAACCGAAACCGCAGGCTCTGCTGTTTTAAGCTGTATAATGTATGAATTTGATGAGATGCAATATTAGAACTCAGGATTTAGAGCTCAGAAGTCAGAAATGTTAGGGTATTATTCCTTTTGGGTCAGAGGATTGCGTGAACCAGGTACTGCTTTGCTGACTGATATAAGAGCGGATTGTGAAGGAACTTAGANNAGGAAAAACATTGAATAAAGTAGCTTTTTATACTTTGGGTTGCAAGGTCAATCAATATGAAACCGAAGCCATGATAGAAGCATTTGAAAATGCGGGCTATGAAATAGTAGAATATGATGGCTATTCAGATATTTATATAATAAATACATGCACTGTAACCAATATGGGAGATAGGAAATCCAGGCAGATAATAAGGAGAGCTTTGGAATATAATCCAAAGGCTTTTATTGCAGTGGTCGGATGTTATTCTCAAATCGCCTCTGATGAAATTTTAGGCATAGATGGGGTAAGGCTAGTTCTGGGAACAAATGAACGTTCCAAAATAGTACAGCTGGTGGAAGATGCTCAAAACGTTGAAGACAAGATCAGTGTTGTGGGAGATATAATGGAGATAGAAGAATTTGAAGATATGAATATTAAGCACTATAAAAGCCGCTCCAGAGCTTTCATAAAGATTCAGGAAGGCTGTGAGCAATACTGCACATACTGCATAATACCCTATGCCAGAGGTCATATCAGAAGCAGGAAACCGGATAGCATAATAGAAGAGGTTAAGATTCTGGCTGACAGCGGATATAAAGAAGTAGTATTAACAGGCATTCATGTGGGGTCTTATGGAAGAGATCTGGGCGATATCGGGCTGATAGATATAATACAAATGGTCCATGATGTGGATGGCATTGAAAGGCTTAGAATGAGCTCTGTTGAGCCTAAAACCTTTGATGATGATTTTTTGAGAAGACTTCCTCATCTGAACAAGCTTTGCAGGCATTTTCATTTGTCATTGCAAAGCGGCTGTGATGAGACATTGAAGAGGATGAACAGGAAGTACACCACACAGGAGTACATGGAAGTTGTAAAAAAATTGAGAAGCATATATCCTGAAGTAGGCATAACAGCAGATATAATCGTAGGATTTCCGGGAGAGACACAAGAGGAGTTTGAAAAAACTGTCCAATTTGTTNNATTTTTAAATTTTCACCCCGAAAAGGAACCCCGGCTGCAAAGTTTAAAGGGCAGGTCAGCGCGCAGGTTAAGGAAGAGAGAAGCAAGATTATATTCAATATTGCAAAAGAAAATCAAATGAAGTTTATGAATAGCTTTATAGGCAAATCTTTAAATGTACTTTTTGAGCAAAAAATCGATGAAAACAGC
>DPSW01000233.1:0-11687 GCA_003527145.1 Clostridiaceae bacterium
GCCTTTTTTCCTATCTCTGGATTGGCACCAGCGCCTAAGCCTTTTGTCAGCTTCTCCCCAATCTGAATTTTATTCTGCGCTTGGGCCATACATAGTGCCTGCTTATCTGTATTAACAGAAAAAAATTCTATACCTTTAAGCCCTGCAGCAATCATTCTATTAACAGCATTATTCCCGGCGCCACCTACGCCTACAACCTTTATACGAGCAACCGAATTAGCTTCAACATCAAACTCAAGCACATTACGACCTCCCTATTACATCCGTTATTCATAAAAATAATACCTATTGATCTCAAATCGCTTCAATAGAAGCCTTTCTTACATTTTTTTGTTGGTTTTACCTATATATTGTTCAACGCAAATATCTAATTTCCTTTATTTTTATAAAATTTTTATTTGCTATTTTTTTTCATTTTAGCCAATATATATCTTCTTATTATCGCAAAATTTTGGAACAGCCTGACACCAAAGGCGAATATTGCCGCATAATATATGGGGACTCCCAGTTGATCTCCAATATAAGCTAATATAGCGGCTAAAATAGCATTGGCAAAAAAACCTGAAATAAAGANNCGAACACTGAGTCCAAAGCTGCCAGTATTGCTATGGACATATAGGTTGAATATTGTATCGGTATAGTGACGGGAGATAACAAGCCAAGCAAAACTCCTAATAATAAACCTAATAATGGAACTATCATTTCTTTTCACCTTCTTTTATGCTTTTCTGATATTTCATCTTTAAGTTAGACTTATATCCATCCATTACAATCTTTTCTGCTTTTTCCACTTCAACTTGGATTCCGGTATACTCCATAAAATCAACATAGCTGTCTGGAGCCAGAACTGAAGCTTCAAGAGCTTTTGGGTCTCCAATCGCTTTTATTATAAAAGGAGTAGCATGCCTGTTGCCATCTATCATAATTATAGGTCCTCCACATTCAATATCTGAAGTTCCCAATACTCTTTCGCCATTGATTGAAATAGCTTCGGCACCCGCCGCTCTAAGTTCATTCACCACTTCTAATACATCAATATCGTGAATAATATATAATGATGGATTATCCGTATCCTCAAGATTTTCACTGCTGTCGTTCAATGTAATGATAATACCGGGCCCTTCTACTTTTTCCAATCCGGCATAATTTCTTATTTTGGTCCATTCATCCAACATAGAGTTATATATGCTGCCGCTTTGATTTAAGCTGGTTTCATATTCCTTCAGTTTTAACTCTAATTCATTTATAGACTTCTTTAGATTTTTTATTTCTATTTCTACATTGCTTACATCCTTTTCCATAGCTAATAATTTAGGAATAATAATAATGCCTTGCGAGGTTATATTAGATTTTAGTTGAATGGTAATAAAAAAACCTAAAATTATTGCTATCATAAAAAAATAGTAGTTGGATAATCCTCTTTTCATATTAATGGGTTTCTCCTTCTTTTACTACTTTGGAAAACTTCTTCTCTATTACACCGTCATACTTTTTGATAACAATGGACTGTTCTTGAGTAATAGATATAGCAATACCTTTGTCTGCCAGCATCTGCACAATTCCATCTCTCATTCTCAAAGCAGCCTCTAAAGTCTTAGGATCGCCTATGGCTTTAAATGTGAAGGGAGGCGCAAATTTGACAGTATTTATATTGATATGGAGTCCTGCTTGTCTGATCTCCGTAGTGGATATCACTCTCTGACCATTTATTGATATAGCTTCAGCGCCTGCTGCATTAAGCTCATTGACAAGCTCCAGCAAATCCGTATAATCAATAATATTATAATTATAATGNNATGCTCCGTGAACTTTAGGTCATCTACGATCATAGTAATACCGGGCCCTTCTACATCCACAAGACCCGCAATTACCCTGGCTTTATTCAGCTCCTCGCTCAAAAATTTAGCAGCACTATTTCCTTCTGCTTCAGCATTTTCATAATCTCTTAATTTTTTTTCTAATTCGTTTTTTAAGGCCGCCAAGTTATCCCTATCTGTGGTAATCCTTTTTAATTGTGATGCTAATTCTCTGGCCCTATACTCAGTTACAGGACCCACATTGTTTTTAACCGTCTTGAATTGTACAGCAACCATTATTCCTAATACCAAGCAGACAACCCCTATAGCTAGCTGCATTTTTATGTTTTTCATTGATAAACCTCCTGGCTAATCTCTCTTAAAAATTGGGTTTCCCTCATGCCTCATATCAACTATTCCTATTTCGTTATCCTCAGTAAGATCCTCTACAATGGTCTTAGCCACACTGATTTTATAATCCAGCTTATTGTTTCCCAAAAGAACACGTATATTATTTCTTGTTATAATTACAATATTAGATGCATCTGATATGTCTATTGTTGCAATTATTTCGGTCATTCCTACACTTTTTAAATATTTCAAAATATTCATCATTGTATCCATTTGATCCTGATTATCAATTTTTAGTTTTTCTCCTATCTTGAAATCACCAAATGTAACGCCTGAAATTTTAGGCAGATTTAAATCTGTTTCCAAACCCACTACTTCTATTATCGTGCTCTCTTCATCAATATTAATAAATGAACCCAAGTAAGGTATAAGAGCTATCCCTTCCCTTTCAATGATATCCAAAGCTATGCCGGAAGGCAATACTCTCTTTATCCTCACTGCTTTGATTTTGGGGTTTTCAAACATCCCTTTGATGGTTTTTTTTCTATTTAATTTAAATATGTTTTGATTATACTGTATATTAGATATTTTGATTATATCATCTTTTTGCAAAGTCTTATTACCTGTCACATAAATATTTTTTATATTAAAGAAATCTGATACCAATAAAAACGAAATAAGTGCAGCTATTATCAGAACCAAAACAAAAAATTTAAACCAAGATTTCATGCTCTCACCCCTAAGGCTTGTACTACATATAAATTTCTTGCAGCTAGGCTGCAATCAATTTTCATCCTTCGCAATATCTGCACCAAGACTTCTAAGCTTGGTATCCAAGCTGTCATATCCTCTATCTATATGGGTATCTACATTATCAACAACTGTAGTTCCTTCCGCCGCAAGTCCTGCCAAAACCAATGCAGCTCCGCCGCGCAAATCACGGGAGACTACATGGGCTCCCATGAGGTCATTAACTCCTTTGACTATGGCGGCCCTGCCTTCAATTTTTATATCAGCACCCATTTTTATAAGTTCCTCTGCATGCTTATATCTATTTTCAAATATTGTTTCGATAAAAATACTGGTGCCTTTTGCCGTACACATAAGTGCCATCATCTGTGCCTGCATATCTGTCGGAAATCCCGGATAAGGCATAGTTTTCACAAACTCCACCGCATTGGGTCTTTTGCTGCAGCTTATACCTATAGACTGATCATGCCGGTATATCTTGCAGCCGCTTTCTCCAAGCTTTGATATAATGGGCTTTATATGTTCAGGTATAACGTCTCTTATCACAACTTTACCGCCGGTAATAGCTGCTGCAACCATATAGGTTCCTGCTACTATTCTGTCGGGTATGACAGTATGCTCCACGTTTTGAAATTCTCTAATACCCTGTATTCTTATGGTGCTGCTTCCTCCTCCTGTAATTCTCGCACCCATTTTATTCAAAAATTCTTGCAGGTCAGCTATTTCAGGTTCACGTGCAGCATTTTGTATTATTGTTACCCCCTCTGCAGAAACGGCAGCCAGCATGATATTCTCCGTTGCGCCTACGCTGGGATAATCAAGATGGATTTCATTTCCATATAACTTATCACACTCACATAAAATATATCCATGGGATTCCACTATTTTTGCTCCTAGCAATTTTAATCCCGCAAGATGTAGATCGATAGGCCTCAACCCAATTTCACATCCGCCCGGGAAACTGATCTTTACCCTTTTAAATCTTCCCAGCATGGCACCCATAAGTATTATCGAGGAGCGCATCTCTCTTACAGGCTTTTCAGGAATATTAATATTCAATTCACCTGAAGAATTCACTATCATCGTGTTCCCCTCAAAAGAACAACTGCATCCAATTGTATTTAAAACATTAACCAAAGTATTAACATCCTTCAGATAAGGGACATTATGAATTATTGACTCTCCTCCATTTATTATAGATGCTGCTAAAATCGGCAGCACAGCATTCTTTGAGCCTTCAACCCTTACTTCTCCCTCCAGCCTATTGCCACCGTTTATGATATATTTGCCCACCGCTCCGACACCTCCAGGAAGTGCTTATAGTAATCACACTAACATATTATGCAATTCTTCCTAAGGTGTTACCAAGGCAGTTTAAACTCTTGCTAATACATTATATCATATTATCTTTCCGTTGTTTTAGCACTGAATGAAATCTAGTTCAACAAAGCTTCAATAACTTCAACAATATCAGAAGCCGCATTCGGCTTACCTAATCGCTTGCTATTCAACGCCATATCCTTCATTTTATCTGGATTTGAAAGAAGTTTTTTTACCTGTGAAAAAAGCATGCTTTCATTTAAGCCACCTTCAAGTATAACATTAGCCGCGCCATATTTCTCTAGGGCTCGGGCATTATATTCCTGATGGTTATCTGTTGCATAAGGGTACGGAATCAATATTGATGGCTTGCCAAGAGCCGTAATCTCTGATATAAGGCCTGCTCCGCACCTGCTTATTATCAAATCAGCTGCTGCTAATGCGTAAGGAGCATTATGAATATACGGCATAACCTTTAAGTATGATGTATTGTAAGGAATACCCTTTTTCTTATACAATGAAATAACACTCTCATATTGGCTTTCCCCGGTCATATGCAGCAGTTGAAACTCTCTATTCTTTTCACAATCTGCTGCAATAAGCGTGATGCTCTCATTTATCTTTTTAGCTCCTCTACTGCCTCCAATTATCAATAGGAGAGGCTTTTTTTCATCGAAACCGAAGGCCGCCATACCATCATTTTTTCCTATCTTAGTTATCTCAACTCTAAGCGGATTTCCTGTAACTAAAATTTTATCCTTGCTATGGAAATAATCAGATGCCTCCTGAAATGTTAATGCTATCTTGTCTACAAATCTTGATAAAATTCTATTTGTAATTCCTGGAAAGGCATTTTGTTCATGTATTAACGTCGGAATACCCGATAGCGCAGCAGTCATAAGCATGGTGCCGCATACATATCCTCCCGTGCCTATTACAATATCGGGTTTAAAGCTTTTAATTATCCTGCGGCATTCTATAAGACTCAATAGATTTTCTTTTACTGCAATGACATTTTCAAACGCCATCTTTCTCATAAATCCTCTCACTTTTATCTTTCTGAAAGAGAATCCTTCTCTTGGAATTATTGAGCTTTCCATCCCTCTCTCAGTTCCGATAAAAAGTATATCAGCTTTTTCATATCTTTCTAATATCTCTCTTGCGATAGCTACAGCAGGGTAGATATGTCCGCCTGTCCCTCCGCCTGCCAAAATCACCTTCATTTGATTCAACTCCCCTCAGTTTTGACGCTTCTCGATATGTTCAACAAAATTCCTATATTTGACATAACAAATAATAGTGAAGAGCCGCCAGAGCTTATTAAAGGGAGAGTTACTCCGGTTGTGGGCATAGATACCGTAACAACAGCAATATTTATAGCCACTTGAATGCCTATCATACATGTTATGCCTGTTGCCAATAAGCACCCAAACATATCAGGAGCGTGAAGAGCGATCCTTATTCCTCTCCAGATCAAAAACAAAAATAAGAACAAAACTGTAGCTGCTCCAATAAATCCTAATTCTTCACCTATAATAGAAAAAATAAAATCATTTTGTGCTTCAGGTATATAGAAGAACTTTTGTCTGCTATTGCCGAGCCCTAGTCCAAATAAACCTCCCGACCCAAGGGCTAAAAGGGATTGTATAGCCTGATAGCCTGTATTTAAAGGGTCAGCCCAAGGATCTCTAAAGGATAGCCATCTGTTTAACCTATAACTTTCCTTTGTTACCAGGTAGATGACTGCCGGAAGAATAGGAACAGCCCACACCAGCAGATGGCCAATCTTAGCTCCGGCGGCAAACAGCATAACAAAAGTGATGATCAATATGCTTCCGGCCATACTAAGATTGGGCTGAATTATGATCAAAGCAAAATATACTATCATTAAAAGTATGTAAGGAACTACGCCTTGAACAAATTGTCTCACCTTATCCTTTTTATTGCTCAAGCTTTTTGCCATAAAAATTATCAAGGCTGTTTTTGCAAATTCTGATGGTTGCATGGTCCATGGGCCTATTTTTATCCATCTGACAGCACCTTTAGCTCCATAGCCAAGTCCGGGAATGAATATGGCTATCAGTAAAACTAAGCTGACCAATACGAAAAGCAATGCATATCTTCCCAGTATTTTATAATCAAGCTTGCTCAATACAAGCATGGCTATTATGCTTATAATAGCATACAATCCCTGGCTTTTCAGATATAAATAGCTGTCATTGTATTTTAGATAAGAAGATGCAGCACTTGCACTAAATACCATAGTGATCCCAATGGCTAATAATACAAAAACCGTCACCATCAAAGTAAAATCAATATTACCTTTACTTTTTGCAGGCATTAATAAGCCCCCCTTATAATCCCCTTACTATACTCTTAAATAATCTCCCTCTTTGTTCATAGCTTTTAAACATATCCCAGCTTGCACATGCAGGAGACAATAATACACAATCACCCGACGATGCAAGCTCTTTGCTCTTCATCACCGCGTCTTCCAGATTAGACACATGATATATGTTGTGAAAGCCTGCTTGTCGTGCTGCAGTCTCAATTTTAGCGGAAGTCTCTCCAAATAACACCAGAGCTTTTACCTTTACATTAAAATAGGATGCAAATTCATCGAAATCTGTTCCTTTATCCATACCTCCTGCAATAAGCACCGTAGGTCTGGTCATCGTGATTAATGCTTGAATAGAAGAATCAGGATTAGTGNNGAATCATTATAGTATATTACTCCGTCAGTTTCACATACATACTCTATTCTATGCTCCACACCTCTAAAATCTTGCAATATCTTTTTGATTATATTTTCATCCACACCCATGCAATATGCCATCAATGCAGCCGCTAAGGCATTTTCCAGATTATGTTGTCCGGGTATAAATATATCCTTTATATCTATAACCCTCACCTTTTTGCCATTCAAGGATAAGGTCAAATATCCATCCTCTACATAAGCCCCCTCGGGAAGGATTTCTTTTCTGCTGAAGAATAATATTTTACTTTTTGCTAAGCCTGATAGCTTTTTGGTTTCAGGGTTATCCCAATTTAATATTGTATAGTCCTCTTCTTTTTGGTTTGCAAAAATTTTTGATTTTGCACTTATATAGTTTTCAAGGGTTTTATGCCTGTTCAAATGGTCAGGTGTGATATTTAAAATGGCGCCCACTGCAGGCTTGAAATCAACTGTTGTTTCCAGCTGAAAGCTGCTGGCCTCCAAAACAAATACATCTTCCGGTGATGCATTTTTTACTTCTGCAATCNNGCCGGTAACAAAAGTTTTTCTTCCGCTGGCCTTCATTATCTCTCCCAATAAAGCAGTCGTAGTCGTTTTGCCATTGGTACCCGTTATGGCAATTATAGGGGTCCTCGTCATCCTATATCCAAGCTCTATTTCACTTACAACTTCTTTCCCCAGCTTTCTGGCCTCTTCCACAAGAGGTATATCTGTAGGAACTCCTGGGCTTATAACTATAAAATCACATGTATAAGCCAGATCTATAGGGTGATTTCCTGTAATTATTTCAATTGACAGCCCTTCAAGCTCATGTATAGATTCATCAAGCTCTGATAATGGCTTGTAATCATTTATAATAACATCATATCCCATATTATGAAGCTCGATTGCAGTAGGTATCCCGGTTATAGCAGCACCTAACACCAATACATTTTTGTTTTTCATTTCATAACTACCAACCTTTCCATATCAATTAAAAGCTAAAATTCCAATGAGGCATAGAATAATTGCAGTAATAATAAACACAGAAACAACTTTAGTTTCCGCCCAGCCCGATAATTCAAAATGATGATGCAAGGGCGCCATTTTAAAAACCCGTTTCCCTGTCCTCTTAAAATGCACGACCTGAATAATATCGGATAGGGCTTCTGCTACGTATATAGCTCCTACAATAGCCAGAAAAAGCGGCAGTTTCATAATAACAGCTAAGGAAGCAACAGCACCGCCCAAAGCCAAGGAGCCTGTATCCCCCATAAAAACTTGAGCCNNAAAGAACCGCAAAAAACTAAAATTCCAAGATTTCTTATGGCCAGTGAAATTACTGCAAAAAATCCCAAAACCACTATTGTAATCCCGCCGGCAAGGCCATCAAGTCCGTCTGTCAAATTCACGCTATTTACTGTACCTAATATAATAAATACTATAAAAGGTATATAAAACATTCCCAAATCAAAGAATTTTCCGGTAAAAGGCACTAATATCTCTGTCCCTGTCTGATTAGTGCCCCCGGCTATATAGCCTAAGAACAGCGCGGCTGCAAGTTGTGCTAAAATCTTTTGCCAAGCTTTTAAGCCCAGGGACCGTTTTTTAGCAATCTTTATATAGTCATCGGCAAATCCTATTGCCCCGTAGAGCAAGGTTGTGACCAGAGCCAGGAGCATATCCTTATCCTTAGAAAAGGACATGGAAACAATCACTGCAGGAATAATAAAAATTAAACCGCCAATGGTTGGTATTCCTGCCTTTTTTAAGTGACTTTGAGGACCGTCATCCCTTATATTCTGACCAAACTTCATTTTCTTTAAGATTGGTATCAATATCGGCCCGGCGATCAATGCAAGAACAAAAGAAGATATTATACAAATAATAAACATTTTATATTCGCTGACAAAAAAATTATTCATCCTTTGTGAAACCCCTCTCTCTAAGAGAATCCGCTATCTCTTCCAATTTCATTACTCTTGAACCTTTTATCAAAACAGTATCATAGGGCATAAGTATTTCTCCCAGATGGGAAATTGCATCACCGTTGCTGCTGAAGCAATAAATATTTTCTTCCTTCATGCCGTTATCCAGCGCCCCTTGCCGGATGTCCTCAGCCTTTTCACCTATGGTAATCAATATATCAGCCTTTGATTGGGCTGCTTTCTCCCCCACGCTGCGATGTCCAATTTCTGAGTATTCTCCCAACTCCATCATATCAGCCAATATCAAAACTCTTCTCCCTCTACAGGACATGTTCCTCAAGACCTCAATAGCCGCTGAAGCTGAATCGGGGTTTGCATTATAAGAATCATTTATTACTCTAATCCCGTTTTTTGATGAGAAAATCTCCATCCTCATCCTGCCCGGAACAAACTTCGCCAGCCCTTTTTTAATCTTTTCTATCTCCATTTTCATTGTTAAGCCTACGGCAATAGAGCATAAAGCATTATAAACATTATGAACTCCTATTAAAGGTACGAAAAACGGCTCAACATTGCCGTTTATATTTAGTGTGAACTCCATGCCTTCATCGCCTCGTTGTTTTACATCTTTTGCGGATAAGTCATTTTCTTTATAAATACCGTATCTAATAACTTTGCAAGGCAAATCATGAATTGATGCAAGCATATCATCATCACCGTTTATTATGGCCGTATTGTTTACAGTAAAGTATGTAAATATCTCTTTTTTAGCCTTTAATATATTTTCTCTGGAGCCCAAAAATTCAATATGTGCCGTACCCACATTTGTTATTATGCCAACGTCAGGCTTCACAATAGAAGCCAAGCTTTCTATTTCTCCGGCTTTATTCATTCCCATCTCAAAAACACACATAGTGTGATGCTTTTCCATGCGAAATACAGTCATTGGCAGCCCTATTGTATTATTTAGATTTCCTTCATTCTTTAATACTTCAAAGCTTTCTCCCAAAACAGATGCTATCATTTCTTTAGTTGTGGTTTTTCCCGAGCTCCCGGTAACCGCTACTGCCGGTATATTAAACTTTGATCTGTAATATGAAGCAAGCCTCATCAAAGAAGCCTGAGTATCTTCGACCAATATATAGGGAAAGCTTGCCGTATTTAAATGATTTTGAGATATTGCTGCACAGGCACCTGCATTTACAGCTTTATAAATAAAATCATGACCGTCGAAATTTGGCCCTTTGATAGGTATAAACAACTCACCGGATTTTACTTTCCTGCTATCGGTATTTATCCCATTCACCATAAAGCTTTCTTTACAGTTTACCAGCTTACCCTTCAAAGTCTCTGCAATCTCGGCAATGTTCATCGGTTCCACTATATACCCTCCTTGAGAAGTTCTTTTACAATCTCTCTTTCATCAAAGTCAATCACTTTATCCTTCAAAACCTGATAAGCTTCATGACCCTTGCCTGCCAATAATATAATATCTGAAGCTTCTGCCGTCATCATCGCATGCCTTATTGCATCTTTTCTGTTCTCTATACATATATAATCACAATTAGTAGCCTTCATGCCTTCTTCTATTTGATCGATGATCATATTAGGGTCTTCACTTCTTGGATTGTCTGAAGTAATTATAGCATAATCGGATAGTCTTCCGGCAATCTCACCCATTATTGGTCTCTTTGTCTTATCTCTATCTCCGCCGCAGCCGAATACAGTGATTATTCTGCCTTTCGCATAATGCCTTATGGATTTTAATATGTTTTCCAGTCCATCCGGTGCATGAGCATAGTCTATAATTATCTTATAAGGCTTATTTAAAGGAATCACCTCTGACCTTCCAGGCACAAAACCCGCCGCTTCAATCCCCTGACATATAAATTCTTTGTCGATTCCTTCAACATAAGCTACACTTGCCGCTGCCAGTGAGTTGTATACGCTGAATTTTCCCGGAATGCTGCTTCTGATAATTGTCTCATATTCGGGTGTTATCAAAGTGAATCTGATACCCTCATCATTTATCTCTATATTCTTGGCCATAATATCAGCTTTTCTATCTATGCCAAATGTTATCATAGGCGTGCGCAGTTCTTTAATTCTGCTGCAGATTATTCTTCCATGTTCGTCATCTATATTTATGATATTTGCCTTAGTGGTCTTATAAAACAGTTTTTCTTTTGCTTTCCTATAGTTTTCAAAATTCCCATGGAAGTCTAAGTGATCTTGAGTCAGATTTGTAAATACGCCTATTTGAAATCTGCATTGATCCACCCGTCCAAACTCAAGAGAATGAGAAGAAACCTCCATGATCCCATATTCTGCTCCGTTAGAAAGCATATCCCTAAAAATTCTTTGCAAATCTACGGACTCCGGTGTTGTTCTGGACGATTCCACCTTTTTGCTGCCTACATCAACAGAAATAGTTCCTATTAAGCCAGCTTCTCTTCCTGCATGCTGCATTATTGATCTTATAAAATACGTTGTAGTTGTTTTTCCGTTAGTTCCTGTTACCCCAATAAGCTTCAACTTATCGGTAGGATGTTCATAAAAATTTGCTCCTATTATAGGCATAGCCGTTCTTGAATCCTCTACTTGTATTACGGCAACATCAGCTCGTTCTACCGCTTTATCCGCTATGACGGCAACAGCTCCATTTTCTACCGCCTTATCAATGAAGTCATGACCATCTGAAAAACTGCCTCTTATGCATATGAAAAGATAGTTCTTTGATACTTTTCTTGAGTCATATGCAATGCCTCCTATCTCAGTATCTAAATTTCCGGAATATCTTATAATCTTCGTGTTTTCTAAAAGCTT
>DPSW01000233.1:11730-12518 GCA_003527145.1 Clostridiaceae bacterium
ACCTTTTTATTATGCTTTACCATCTGGAAAAAGGCAACTGGAATTAAAGAATCTCTTTAACTCCGTTGCCTTGTATCTAGTTATTATAATACTTATTCTTTTATTCTTTTGGCTTTGCATATATTATTACCACAGACCCTTCATCCACCTTTGCATTAGCCCTTGGGGTCTGATCCAATACCAGTGAATCTTCTGAGGGCTCTCCCTGCTCCTCTTCCAACCTATATTGCAGCTTATTTTCACTTAAGAGCTTTCTGGCATCTTTTAATTTCATATTTCTTATTTCCGGCACTATAACTTTCCCTTTCATCAGCTGTTTTGCCTCTTCCTCTGTATATTGAGGCTTTACATCCATATATCTCAAAGTGTCAGAAATAATGCTCTTTACCACCGGTGTGGCAATGACGCCGCCATAATAGCTTCCGCCACCAGGTTCATCGATTACCACCAGCACAGTAATTTGGGGATCATTGGCAGGTGCAAATCCTATAAAGGATGCAACATATTTTCCCGCTACATATCTGCCGTTCTCAGCTTTTTGTGCTGTACCCGTCTTACCCCCTACCTTGTATCCGGGAATATAAGCGCCTCTGCCCGAACCCTCCGAAACAACCGACTCAAGAATTTTCCTCATTGTCGCAGATGTTTCTTTAGAAATAACCTGGCGCACTTCACGGGGCTGAAAATCATGAATCGTATTGCCATCTTTATCTACAAGCTTTTTTGCAATCCTGGGTTCCATAAGATATCCATCATTTATCACTGCGGATACAGCGGTAATAAGCTGT
>DPSW01000039.1:0-1304 GCA_003527145.1 Clostridiaceae bacterium
ATAATTTATTAATTATTTTATTCTGTTTTGATTCTGCCGTTTCTCTATCTATACCTTTATAACAAGACCCAGCAATTTTGAGAGATCTACAGCTTGCACAGGAGAAACTATTGCTCCTCTAATGTCTTCGGGCCGTAAGCCTAATCCTTCAATATTGGAATCAGTCAAATCCATTCCCGATAGACTGGTCCCTGACATCTGGCTCAGTCTGAAATTGCATTTTTCAATCTCCACTTTATTTAAGCTGCTGTCCTGGAAGTTGCTGTTTTCAAATATACAGTCTAAAAGCATGGCGTTTTTCATGTGAATGAAGCTCATCAAAGCAAATCTGACATTGCAGTTCTTCATATAAATATTCTGAAGTGTTGCATCGCTGAGGTTTATGCCCATTAGCTTGCAATCTATAAACTCAGTTCTATGAATAATTGCCCCTGTAAAATTTGCATTTGACAAATCACAGTTTTCAAGCCTTACATCTGTAAGCTCCAGTGAATTGAATTTTACACCGTTGAAGTCCACTTTATTGAAAACCACACCTTCAAAGCTTACCTGATAAGCTGCCTGCCTATCTATTTTGCAATCCGATATATAGATATCCCTGATGCTGCTTTCGTCTTTTATTCCAGTAATTCTCGTGCAAGTATCTTCAATTCCTCTTATAAATTTGGGCTTAACTATTCGTGAAAGAGCTTGCTTGTTACTCATTTTAAAATCTCCTTAGAATTCTATTTGAATTTGATGCGGATACAGGTGAAATATATTGCATTTCAGCGCAGTAAAAATTCATATATCTGGTTTTTTTATATTATTCAAACCTATCTATCAAGTCCTTAATACAATTCTTTTTTTCTTTGGCCAATCTATGAATGTTTTGTACGTTTAAACATGTTGATAGAAAGTATAATGCTGCTGATACGGCAATTATCCGGCCTGCATTTATATTAACGGCATTTTGCTTGCTATACACTAAAGATATAATCATCGTTAACATCACAAACATAAATAGAGAAATCAACGATGGTATAATCCTTTTGATTCCTTTTTCTAAATTAAAAAGCGGTGTTATCAAGCCTTCAACTATGAATGAGACAAGCACTACTGCTATATAATAGACCATTATTATCGGATCCGCTTTCCAGGATAAGCTCCCATAAGCGCCATATGATAAGGCTATGAACAAAATAAGGAAATATCCGCATGCCTTAATCAAAAAACTTAATACAATCTCAATTCTACTGGGTCCGATACTATTCTTGACTATTTCTTCTGTAAACTCTTTTATATCCCGGCCTATAGCTTCTTCC
>DPSW01000039.1:1323-2594 GCA_003527145.1 Clostridiaceae bacterium
GCTTTTCATAATATTATTAATAGTTTTCTCATCATTTTCTCCCAATTTTGATGACTGTTTTTTATTTTCTTTTTTAAGCAAAGTTACTTCATTTTGAAACATATTTTCACACTCCTTCCAATACTCTGTCAATAGAATCTTTTACATCATTCCATAGCACTATAAACTCCTGTAAAAACTCTTTGCCAATCTCAGTCAAAAAATAATATTTTCGCTTTGGTCCAAGAGGAGAGTCTTTATATTTTGATGATATGATCTGCTTTTTTTCCAGCCGTATANNAAGAAGAGGATAAATAGTACCTTCTTTCACATCATAAAAACCATAACCCTGCAATCGTGATACTATTTCGTAACCATATGTTTCTTCTTCACTTATTATTTTTACTATACATCCTTCTAAAGTACCTCTCATAAATTGAGAACGATCTACCATTTAATCACCTACCTTGTGCTGCATAATAGCTTAGCTACATTGTACCACCTAGTAGTTGATCCGTCAACTTATACAATAAAATATAGGCTTCTATTTTAAAATCATTTGATACCAAATAATATAAGGAGCACATACATCGTTGTGCTCCCATGTATAAACATATATTTTTAATGTATTATCCAAATCAGCTTGCCTGCCTCTATACTGTGCTAAATATTTTGCAAGCTCTTACTCCTTAATTTGGGTGTACTTCTCAAGCTCTTCAAAGAAATCCGAAAACACTCCTGAAGCAATTATTGTCTTATCACCGGTTTCGATCTTTAGCTTGAATGAAGCTTCTCCAAGCAGTTTAGTCAATGCAATATCTTTATAATCGAAATAATATTTAGCTCCTGCATCTATATCTTCACCATATATATTCAATCCTTTATCAAGCATCTCAATATTACCGTAGTAATTTTCTTCACCTTCTTTAACAGATACCGGATATAAGGATGACTTCAATACATCATTGCCGTTATCGCTTAATTCGTCTCGGCTCTTGCTTGTGTCTTCATTTGCACCTTCTGATACAGTTTGGACCGGATAATTTTTGGGTTTTTCAGCTCCAATCCTTTCTTCTATTAAAAGTGAATCATAGTTCAGCTTTTCTATTTCGTTAAGTCTGCCCAAGGCATCTTCTTCAGCTTCAAATAATTGAAGCTCTATAAAATACATTCCCTCAGAATCCTTTAGAATCCTTGCCGGGCTTATAGGCATAAGCTTCTCTTCCAATATTCCGATGGATTCTCCATAAGGATAGGACTTGGTTCTTAGCGAGTACATCTTCTTTTCTGTG
>DPSW01000039.1:2601-2730 GCA_003527145.1 Clostridiaceae bacterium
CATTTCTTTCACTTCATATTTTACCGGACCTTCAAATTCTATTACAAACCTAATCAAAGAGTCATCAAGTGTTATAATTGTGTATACATCCTTTATATATTTGCTTTTCAATAGCCTTTCAAAGCTTTC
>DPSW01000039.1:2752-6639 GCA_003527145.1 Clostridiaceae bacterium
CTTAAATGCTCCCACATCCCCTTGAAGCTCATCGTCCTGAGAGAAATTAATGATAATGTTCTCATATCCGTCCTTTTCTGTTATACCTATATTGCTTATATCTGTTCCATCTGTTATTTTTCCGCCGCCGGATTTTCCATCAGTAAATTGAAGAACTTTTACTAGTTTGCCGACAATAGGTATATTCTTTAGGGCATCAGCAAAAGAAGGGGATATATTTATAGCTCCTGTAAATAATGTTACTGCTATAATAAAGGCAGCACATATCTTCGCTGCAGCATTCACATTTTTATATCTGGCCATCACTTCCTTTCGTCCTCTTTCTATACCTATTTGTATAGACGCTTTAAGTTCTGGAGGAATTTCTATTTGTGCATATTCTTCTTTTAAGTTCAGCAATCCTTTATTCATCTACATCCACCTCCATTAAATCAATTTTCATTTTTTTCAGGGTTCTATAAAGTATAGATTTTATAGTGCTTACCGGTGCATCAAGTACTTCAGCGATTTCATCCAGCTTCATATCTTCCAAATACTTAAGTATTATCACTGTTTTTTGCTTTTCATCCAGATTTTCAAGAGCACGTTCAATTGTCAGCTTTTCATCGATATGATCGAATCCTGAGTCAGCCACGTTTTCAATATAGCTGGTATCCATATAGACTATCTTTTTATTTTTTCTAATAAAATCAATGGCTGTGTTAATTACAATTCTGGTTATCCATGTTTTCTCATACTCCGGTTGCTTCACTTTATCATACGATATGTAGCCCTTATATACTGCTTCTTGAATTATATCCAACGCGTCATCTTTGTTTTTCACATAGCTATATGCAATTCTGTACAGTTTATCATTATTATCATTTATCAAAGAGAGGAATCTTTCTTCCTGCTCTGCAAGCTTTCGTTTACTTTTATAGCCTATATTCATCTTTTCACTACTTTCTTATTAATTAATTCGTACCCCAGCTTTGTCAATTAGACTTCCCATGAGCCTTAAAAAGTCTCAACTATTTGTTTTAAAAATTATAAGACGGTTATATTATATAAACAACATAACCGTCTTAATCAGTTGGTGTCATACCAAAACTAGTTTATTTCCATTCTATGAGCGTTTCTCATCATTGCAGATGCTTTTCATTTTAGTCTTTCTTCAGATATAAAGCCTTTCCTTCTTCCATATCTTTTAGAATATCATTGGACATAATAGCAGTTCCTGAAACTCCTTTTAAATCCTTGATTACAGTTCCATCATTTACATCTTTATACTGTCCGTCACTGGCAGTAAGCACTACATAATTTGCTTCAGCACCTCCGCCGCTTCTCATGACAATAATTTCTTTACATCCTTTTGTTACTTTATCACTTATTATGATAGGTGTCTGAATAAGAGTAAATTTCTGATTAACATGCATTTCCATGTCAGGTGTCTGAACAATATGAAGCGCTGTACTGCCGCCGGTACCACTAGTATAAGGGCCCATTACTACTGTTAAAATTTCGTCTGCTCCATCACCATTTAAGTCCACATAATTGTAGTAGTACATTGTTTTTGACAGGTATTCCTCCGGAATTTCCAAATAATCAATAATAGTCTTTTCCAGCTTGGCATTGGGCCTTGATTCTGCATAAACACCGATTATTTTATCCGATAAGTTCTCTGGTGTTTCAGCTTCAGTATTTTTTTGCTCATCAGTATTGTCGGCAGCAACTTTCTCATTGGGAGCGTTCTGGCCTGACGGCTCTGCATTGGCGATGCTTCCCTTGGGACTGCATGCCACCAGAGAACTCAAAGCCAGACAAACGATCATGAATGCTGTCAGCACTGCCAATCCTCTCTTTTTACTACCGCTATGTATAATATTCTTAAATCTTTTTTTCACCATTTCTATTCCTCCGTTATAATTCGTCGTAAACACGTTCATTGCTGTATTTTGTTGCTTTATTGATTGCATTATTGTTTCAATATATCTATTTTTGTAAACAACATCATCCCCACTGATTACATATTCATCACAATTCATTTCAATTGCTTCATTAAACTTCTTTGCCATGAGATGCACAAATGGATTAAACCAATATAAAGACTGTACTAAGAACATCAAAGCTTTTGCTTCTATATCATGCTGCTTATAATGCATCAACTCATGTTTTAATATCAAATATAAATCTGTCTCCGTATATTCTACGCATGGAATCAATACTGTGGGATGCATAATTCCCAGCATCATGGGACTGTTTATTGTTTTACATCGCCATAAAGATATATTCTTGATAATTCCCAAATCATTTTTAATTTTGGAGAATATCATGCTTTGCTCTGAACCCACGCTTAAGGACCAGCGTCTTATACTTCTTAAGTAAAATAAATATTGAAGCACATGGTAGATAAAAAATGCACCTGCTCCTAATGCCCATAAGATAGTACCTGTTTGCAGCAAAGAAATATTAGATGAGGGTTTTGTCTGCTTTTCTCCGGGGCTATGTATTTCATCTTCCATCACAATTCCTGAGGGAAAAGGAGCATTCCAGCTTCCAGACTCTTGAAATACTTGTGAGGTATCAATTTGGATAGGAGCATCAGGCATAGTAAGGGGAATTGGTATTAACAGCCGCACTGCAATTCCTAACCATACATAATATTTCCACTTAGCCATATACCTTTTTTCCAGTATCGGCAAAAGTGCACACACTAGTATAATGACAGCCGAAGCAGTCAGTGATATTTCCATCATATTTGCAAATACTCTTTGAATCATTTTTTTGATTCCTCCAAGGATAAATCATCCAGAAACTCTTTTAACTCTTGGATTTGTCTTTCATCTACTGCATTCGCATCATTTAGCTGAACTACAAAATTTTTTAAAGAATTTCCGAAAAATCTTTCCAGCATGGTCTTGCTTTCATTTTTTATATAATCTTCTTGTCTTACGAGAGGATAATAATAATTGTTTTTACCTCTTTTTTCAACCTTTACGAATCCCTTGCTTTCTAATCTGGATAAAAATGAAAGGATTGTGGTAGCAGCAAGCCCTTTTGACTTTTCTAGCCGCTCTTGAATGTAAGTTCGAGATACTGCTTCATCTGCATCCCAGATAATCAGCATCAATTCCAATTCCGAATCCGGTAACCTTTTCATATCGTCCTCCCTTCTTCTACAAATGTAGAACGTTCTATATTTATATTCTACATTTGCAGAACATGAATGTCAACACTCTTTTTAAAAAATTCTTCATCAGCTTGATTAAATCCATTTCTTATTCATCTTCCATCTATGTAAACAGTTTGCCGCNNTTCGAAATCTTACCGCATGCCTCTTCTTTATACATTCTTTATCTGACCATGTTTTTCCTTTACGCCATCTTAATGGAAAAGTAATTATAATTAAATTGATGGGAGACATTTAATGGTTGGGGGTTAACGCTTATGGTCTTAAAAGAAAATTAAGGTGAGGTGAAAACCATGATAGACAATTTAAACCCATACGATAAATATATCCGACTGGCTATAGAGGCTTTAAAAAAAGGAATATATTTACAGGCAGAAGAAAATATCAAGCNNAAGCTCTTAATGAAAGATAATCTAGCCCGCAAGCATTATAGGGCAGCCTATGCCCTTGATCCAACATATAAGCCTGCAATTCGGAATCTGGAGCGTATATCTACCTTTGAATACTACCTGAAAAGAATCCCCATTGATTTTGGTGACCAGCCGGAGGAGAAAGCTGAAGATACGTACCCTGCATATGATGATAACCCTGTAATGTGTTTGTGTAAGAAAGAAAAGGAGTGATTTTTATATGGAAAGGGTTTTAACAATTTCCGCATTTATCGGACTGGGATTGCTTGTTTACCTATTCTATATTTGTAGGTGTTCAGTAAAGTGAA
>DPSW01000123.1 GCA_003527145.1 Clostridiaceae bacterium
TACAGCAGAATAGTCATGGGGAATTCTGAGTTCTTCAACGGTTTTTAAGATATCCTCTCCTGCTTTTTTAGCCTTAATAATATTAGCATCAGGAAGCAGTATCACAAATTCATCTCCTCCAAAACGTCCGGCGAATCCTTTGTATTGTTCGGCTTTAGTCTTAAACAGTCTGGCTAGTTTTTTTAATAGCTCATCCCCTTTAAGATGCCCATAATTATCATTAAATTCTTTAAAATAGTCTATGTCGATAAAAACCATTGAAAGCTCTTGATTATTTTCTATGGCATTTTCCCAACTGCCCTCGACTATCTCTCTAAATTTGCGCCGGTTGAAGATTGATGTCAAATCATCAATTGATGAAAGCAAATATTTCTCGTGAGCCTGCATTTTTTCATATTTTGCTTTAATGCCAAGATATATTGCCAGTATTCCAACTATTAGATTAATGAATATAAACCCTGCTATTACTAACAAGTAGTTTTTTAAAGATTCGTTATACTTTTCTATAAAAATATCTACTCCTAACAACCCTATATAATTTCCGCCGCTATCATAAAAAGGAGCATAGCCTGTTATGTAATTTCCCCATCGGTTTTGAGAAATGTGAAAAGAAGGTGTCTTGCTTTTATATGCAGCAAGGAATGACTTATCCATCACAGTATACCGATCCTTGTCCTCATATCCTTTGCCGGAGGTGTCCTCTAGCCGGACTGCATCGCTTACAACTGCGTCCAATAAATATACAACGCTCAGCTCTGTACCTGCTTTTGCGTTGTATATTTCTTCTTCTCCCCGCTCCACAATATATTTTGATTTTGATAATGGAGCTTCAATATAGACATATTTAATATCAGAGCCTTTAATGACAAATCTTACAGCATCTTCGAACTTAATGTTTAATGGATCTTTCAGTAATTGGTTAAAATCTAATTCAAGCAATCTCTTAACTTCATTTTCTTCTATAATAAGCTTTTGTGAAATATCTAAAGCCAGCAGCATAGCTTTATTCCCCAATTCATTTCTAATGCCGTTGGAAAGCGTATTATATGTAAAAAAGGACAATGCTGCAATTGAACAAATCCAAATTATAGGCAGCACCATGAAAATTTTTGTTAAGCAATTCTTTCCTTTACGACAAGTTGACTTTATCATAATTTTACTATTCCTTTCCCATGATTCTATCGATTTAATCATGCATAGCAACCTGAAGACAGTCAAACTTGCGAGTCAACCTTGCATTTTTTACTAGTAACGATACATAATTACATAATACAACAAATTATGACAGCATTCAACATATTGCGGCAATTCTCAACATGATGTTATGAAATTTGATCATGCAGCTCATATATAGTACAGATGTAATTTATTCAAGTCATTATTAATATAATGGTATATAACCATTAAAATTAGTAAAAAATATATAAGGCTATGTATATAAAAATATGCAAAGTTTGACAATACGGAGAAAAAAATATAAAATATGCTTATCGATTAAAAAGGAGGGTAATTAATGGAAATAAACTTTCCCCGGTTAAAAAGTTTATTTTCCTTAGGAAAGGAATGGCGTTATGAGAATGGACATCTTAAACTCAGGTATAAGAAGCCCGTTTGCATTGGAGTCAGTATAACGGCCGTTCTTGTTTTGCTTTTGACTACATCGATTATATTTAATATATTGAAGAAAGACATAGTTATTGCAGATGCGGATGTAGAGAGCAATATAAGCACCTTTAAGTCTACAGTGGCTGAGGTGCTGAGCGAAAGAGGCATCCAAATCGGTTCGTACGACAGACTTGATATTGACCCTGAGCAAAAGCTTAGGGATGACATGAAGATAGTGATAAAAAGAGCAAAACCTATAATGATAATTACTAAGGAAAGAGATATACTCATACATACCCTTGCTCAAACTGTAGGGCAAGCAATAGAAGAAGCAGGAGTATATCTGGGGGCATTGGACAGGATACAGCCCGAAAAAGACGCTTTGACAAAAGACATAGACAGTATAAACGTCATAAGAGTAGAAGAGCAAATTGTAAGTCAGGTTGAGAAGATTCCCTTTGAAAATGAGGTAAGAAAGAATGAAAGTTTGGAAAAAGGCTTTGTAAAGGTAATAAACAAAGGCAAGGAAGGCAAGAAAGAAACTTCGGTGAAGATAGTTTTCGAGAATGGAATCGAATCCATGAGGCAGATCGTTGCGGAGAAGATCATTCAAGAGCCTGTTGCAGGAGTTATTGAGGAAGGCGCCAAAACAACCTTGGTTTCTTCCAGAGGTACAGTTACGCGATTTGTAAAAGCTATGGAAATGACTGCTACAGCTTATGATGCAACCTTTGCCAGCACGGGCAAGAATCCCGGCCATCCTCAATATGGGGTGACCCGCTCCGGCCTTAAGGTAAAGCCGGGAATCGTAGCGGTAGATCCCAAGGTCATACCTTTGGGGACCTGGCTCTATGTAGAGGGCTATGGAGAAGCTCTGGCGGCAGATACCGGCGGAGCAATAAAAGGCAATAGGATAGACCTGTATTATGAATCTCCTAAGGAGGTTGCCAAATACGGAAAAAGAAAAGTAAAGGTATACGTACTGGATAAGCCTAGACATAAGTTCTGAGAATAATGCGACATAAGGATAACGGAAACCAGGTCAAATCACTGAAGGGTTGATAATAGTTGTTATTGTTCGCAATTAGAAAGGCGTATGCCGTCATTCTGAGTATAGCGAAGAATCTTATCCGGATTCTTCGCTTCGCTTTGTTTCGCTCAGAATGACGGCTGTGCAGAATATTTAGTGCCTTCTGTGTTTTTTCGTAAAAATTCCGTGTCTTTCAGTGGTTTTCGTCTCCTCTTGCTTCGCATATACTCGCAATGATGGGATGATGAGGGGGAAAATATATGATCAAGGAATGTATCGTAGTAGAAGGGAAAAATGATGCGGCTGCCGTGAAAAGGGCAGTGGATGCTGATGTGATAATAACCAGCGGTTTTGGGATTACGGGAGATACTCTCAAGCTTATAAGAACGGCCGTTGAAAAGCGCGGAGTCATAATACTGACTGACCCGGATTTTATGGGAGAAAAGATAAGGAAAATAATCGGGGATAGGATTCCCGGAGTCAAGCATGCCTTCATACCCAGAGAAGAGGCTACCGATGAAGGTGATGTAGGAGTGGAAAATGCTTCCCCCCATAGTATTATAAAAGCCTTGACGATGGCGAGGTGTGAAACCAAAGAAGAGCGGGCTGAGTTCAGCCGGGATGATATGATGGCATCCGGGCTGTCAGGCTGCGATTCTGCAGCGGATATGAGAGCTAAAGTCGGAAGGGCTCTGGGAATCGGGTATGCCAATGCAAAGCAGTTTCTAAAAAGGTTGAATAATTATGGGGTTACCAGAGAAGAATTTGATAGAGCGATAGAAAAGGCCGGGAGGCGCATGTGATGAGAGATTATACTTTGGCTGATGCCACAAGAGACGCTATGAAAAAGTTTGATATAAGAGCTTCAAAGAAATACGGACAGAATTTTTTGATCGATCCCGGCGTACTGGAGAAAATAGTGGAAGTATCCGCCATAGATAAAGACTCCATGGTTTTGGAAATCGGACCGGGCCTCGGCACTATGACAAAGCAATTATGCGAAAGAGCAGGCAAGGTTTTAGCCATAGAGATCGATAAGGACCTCATAAAAGCGCTGAGCATCAACATGTCGGGATACGATAATTTCAAGCTGATAAATGATGATGTGCTGCGGCTGGACCTGAAATCGCTGCTGAAAGAATATTTTGGAGACATAAAGGCCGGGGTGGTAGCGAATCTGCCATACTATATAACCTCTCCGATAATAATGAAGCTTTTGGAAGAAGGCCTCAATCTGTCATCCATAACCATCATGGTACAAAAGGAAGTGGCTCAAAGGATTGCGGCGGCTCCCGGAGGCAAAGACTACGGGGTATTGTCGTTATCGGTTCAATATTATGCAATACCGGAAATAGCGGCTATAGTACCGGCAGAGGCTTTTATGCCCATGCCTGGAGTGGATTCGGCTGTAGTCAATCTGAAAATCAGGCAGGAAGCCCCCGTGGCTTTGAAAGATGAGGCTTTGTTTTTCAGAGTTATAAAGGCCGCTTTTGCTCAAAGGAGAAAAACCCTGTTGAATGCACTGTATGGAAGCGGTCTCAATCTTGAAAAAAGCCAGGTTGAGGAGCTGCTTTCGAGCTGCGGAATCGATGCCAGGAGAAGGGGAGAAACCCTAAGTATCAATGAATTTGCCGCTTTAAGCAACAAAATATGGCTTTTTTTAAAAAAGTAGTCTACAATTGCCCCTCTCAGACATATATTAGTAATGACAATTTTTGAAGGGAGGGGTTTTTTGTGCCTTTGGGATATGAATATAAAAGGTACTTCATAATATTGCAGGAAGAAGATAAGGGCTATGAGATGACAGCCGGGAAAATACCCACCGGTTATGTAAAAATAGAAATAAAGAAAAACAGAGTTAAGGTCGGCGGGTTTATCCAGAACATGAAATCAGACACAAAATCCAAGTATAAATTGAATCTTTTGGCTGCAAGG
>DPSW01000344.1 GCA_003527145.1 Clostridiaceae bacterium
ATACTTGAAACCATTTTTTACCTGTCGGAAACCCGCCGCCGCCTCGTCCCCTCAAGCCTGAATCGGAAATTTCCTGACATATATCTTCCGGCTCCATATCGAAAACGGCCTTATAGAAAGCTCTATATCCGCCTTTGGCTATATATTCCTTTATAGACTCTGCATCAATATGCCCGCAGTGTTCCAGAACTAATCTTGTCTGATTCTTGTAAAAAGGTATGGATTCCTGCTGCGGATATATTTCTCCGTTCTGGGAATACATCAATCTCACGATAGGAACACCGTTTATGATCGTTTCATTTACGATCTCTTCGCAATCCTCCAGCCTGACCTGCAAATAAAGAAGATTATCAGGCTCGATCCTTACCAAGGGCCCCATCTCGCAAAAACCATGGCAGCCGCTTTTACTCACGCCTATACCGCAGTTATCTTCTGTAAACTCAATTTCAGCCAAAAGCCCTTTAGCCTCTATAAGGCTTTTTATCTTTTCATAGATTTCTATGGAACCGCTGGATACGCATCCTGTTCCGGCGCATATCAGAACCTTTTTGTTCTGCCTTTGGAGAGCTTCCTCACATAGCTTGGAAAATTCCTTAAAATCTGCTTTATTGCGCAACTTCATGTAAAGCTTCCTCCTTCAGAGTATTTAATATTTCCGTAACCGCATCAGGAGTCATTTTAGCGTACACCTTGTCGTTTATTGTGATTACAGGGGCAAGTCCGCAGGCTCCCAAACAGGATACTGTTTCTACGGTAAACATAAGGTCGTCTGTAGTATGTTTTTTATCGCTCAGGTGGAGATTGTCTCTTAGTGCATTAAGTATGGGAATTGATTTTCTTACATGACAGGCAGTACCATCGCAAACTCTGATTATATATCTGCCTTTAGGCTCCAGGGAAAAGTTTTCGTAGAAGGTTGCCACGCTGTATACCTTTGCAGGAGTGATCTCCATTTGAGCTNNCTGTATTCCTTCTGTACTTCTTGCAAGATAGCTATCAATGCGGATTTTCTTTTGTTGTGCTTCCTTAGGATTTCATTGACATTTTCCAGTTGACGGGTTGTCATAAATATTCCTCCAATCAGCGAATAATAGCAGAGCTATATTATAATACAAATTGTTAAATATTTAACATTATATCCTAATCCTAGGCTTAAGTCAATCTGTTTTAAGGTATTCCTACTATTCAGTAAATACAGATAATTCAAAATATCCGAGTGTTCAATCCAGGCTTTGATAAAAGACTGTGAACATTAAAAAAGCATATTATTTTCCATATTGATGTTAAAAATGTAACGAGAATAATATGGACTTTACCTTCATGTACTGTAATTGCTATGGAAATCGGTTTTGTTGTTCTAACAATAATCTATTGGTAAAATCTATGAAAAAATAAACGACATAAAATAACCTCTTGCTGTAAAAAATAGATTAAAACAGCAGGAGGTGTTTTTATGTTCTTGAAGTTTTTGAAGAAATATAAATTTATAGTTATTGGAGCATTTTCCGCAGCCGTTATTTCAGGGCTTCTCTATTCCGGATATTTGATAAACCCATTCAGGTACGGAATGGAAACGATACTGCTCAAATGGGGCTCCAGCGGGGATTACGTATATGTGGTTCAGGATAAGCTCAAACGATGGGGCTATTATAAAGGCAACATCGATGGAATATACGGTACTGAAACCCGCCAGGCAGTATTGGATTTTCAGAGAAAGAACGGTCTGAGAGCAGACGGGATAGTAGGTGATGAGACAGCAAGAGCCCTGGGCATGAACGTGCCTCCGGAGTCCAGCGCTTCCTCGGGAGGCGGAGGTGTAAGAAGCAATGAGGTATATACCTTGGCCCAATGTATACATGGCGAAGCCAGAGGTGAGCCATACATAGGCCAGGTTGCTGTCGGCGGTGTAATAATGAACAGGGTGAGAAGCCCTCTTTTTCCCAACACCATAGCCGGTGTAATATTTCAGCCGGGTGCCTTTACTGCCGTGGATGACGGCCAGATGTTCCAGCCGCCCGGGGATACTGCCATGAAGGCTGCTCAAGATGCAATAAACGGCTGGGACCCTTCGGGAGGGGCACTCTATTATTATAATCCCGCAAAGGCTACCAGCAGTTGGATTTGGTCCAGACCTGTCATAAAAGTAATAGGCAAGCACTATTTTGCCCGATAGGAGGTGAAAGGTATGGAAGAAAAGCGCAGGGAAGATAAGCATGAAGATGAAAGAGACAAAAAGTACAAACGCAATTTAAATATATGGAGGGGTCTGACCTTGGCCTTGGCCATAGCTCTTATCGGAGCGGGAGGCTATGGATATAGAATATATGCCCAGAGGAATGAATATAAGACCTTTCTCCAGAATCAANNTAAAAGTATTGCTGGATAAGTCTGAGGTTACTGCCAACAATGTACAGAGCAACCAGCTGATGAATCAGATATGGAAATGCGGCTATTCGGCATCTCAAAGCCTCAGTCAGATCCCCATATCCCAAGGCGTTCTGGAAAAAACTCATAAATTTTTAAATCAAGTATCAGATTTCAGCTTGTCTATATCAAGGGAAAATGCTGCCAATAAGCTGATGAACCAGGAACAGCAAAACTTGCTGTCAAAGCTCAATACTCATGCAGCAAGCCTAACAAAAGAGCTTAGAACTATGCAGGCGGATATAAACAAAGGGAAGATACAATTTGGAGAAATAGCTGAAAAAGGCCCCTTTTATCTGAAAAGGACTCCCGGAAATGCCACAGACACACAATTCGGCACCTTAGAAAAACGATTTACCGAATATCCGTCCATGATTTATGACGGACCTTTTTCCGATAATGTGATAGATGGGATGCCGAAGGGCCTGGGATCAGAAAAGGATATTGATATGAATGCCGCCCAGGATAAGGCGAAGAAGTTTGTCGACGGGCAGAAGGCAGGCAAGATTGTTGAGGCAAGCTCCGGCAAGGGCAAGATCAGCACCTTCGGCCTTGAAATAATACCGAAGGATGGAGACAGAAGCAAATCTATATCTATTGATATAACTAAAAAAGGCGGCCATGTTCTTTGGATGCTGGATCCCAGGGCGGTAAACGAGAAGAAG
>DPSW01000413.1 GCA_003527145.1 Clostridiaceae bacterium
ATCTAACATATATGTTAGATAAATATTGACTAACTATATCCAAAAAAGTATAATGTAAATATAATTGATAAGAGATAGGATATCTCTATAAAAAAAGGGGGAAGCATTTTGAAAAAAAGTTTGTGCCTGATCATATGTTTTGCTCTAATTATATTATCTCTCACAGGATGCCAAAGTCAAAAGAGCACACCTGCTACTGGAAGTGAAAGCAGTAAGCAACTGGCAGACGAACAAATATTAAGATTATACATGGATAATGATCCTGCTGGACTTGACCCTCAGCTTTGCGTGGACACAAACGGCGGAGAAATATTAGCTTATTGTACAGACGCGCTTATAAATATAAACAAAGAAGGCAAATATGAGCCTGCGCTTGCCCAAAAGTGGGAAGTAGCAGATGACGAAAAGGAGTATATCTTCTACCTTAGGGACGCTAAATGGTCTGACGGTACTCCAATAACTGCTGATGATTTTTATTATTCATGGATGAGAGCTATAGATCCTAAAATTCAATCTGGAAATGCTTATAGATTTTTTAATATTGTTGGCGCTGAGGATTACTTTGCCGGCAAACTTACAGATCCTGCACAGGTAGGAATAAAAGTTGTTGACCAGAAGACCTTTAAGGTTACTCTTAGCAGACCAACCCCTTATTTTATGGGACTTGCTGTCGGCAATGCATTTAGACCTGTGAAGAAGGATTTTGTTGAAAAGTATGGAAGTGAATTTGCCAGTACTCCTGATAAGCTAATGTATAGCGGTCCTTTTAAATTATCAAAATGGACGCGTCAGCAGCAAATAGTACTTGAAAAAAATGAAAATCACTGGAATGCAGATAACTTAAAGCTTCAAAAAATTACTTATGACATAATACAAGACCCTCAGGTTCCGTTGCAAATGTATCAATCAGGAGACCTTGATGTAATAAACCTTGATGCAAGCTTGCTTGATAAATTCAGAGACTCAAAGGAACTAGAGACATTGCTTGGAACCAATATTGCCTTTACATCATACAATTGCAAGAATGAATACTTTAAAAACATTAATATCAGAAAAGCATTCTCTATGGTATTGGACAGAGACACCTTTACGGGTAAAGTTTTAAACAATGGTGCAAAACCGTTAAGAGGATATGTACCCTATGGCTTCCCAGGAGGATCAAATGATAAAGATTTCAGAAGCCACAATGGGGATCTAATAAAAGATATATCAAAAGATAATGTTGCAAAGGAAGCACAGCAGCTGCTGGACAAAGGGCTTTTAGAATTGGGAAAAACTAAGGAAGATCTTTCAAAGAATGCAAGCATCCTTGTTTTTGATGAAGAAGGTAAAAAACAAGCCTAAGTAATGCAGCAAAGCTATAGTAAATATTTTGGAGTGAATGTTAAAATTGATCAAATAACATTAAAGGTTATGATTGATAGAATGTTTAAGGGAGATTATTCAATGCTTATCATAGGCTATTCCGGATTTTACATAGATCCAATGGCATATTTGGAAAATTTCACAAGTGATTCACCTATGAATACATCATTATGGGGAAACCCCAAATATGATCAATTGATTAAGAAGGCTTTGGAAGCTTCAGGAGATGAGAGAATGAATTATCTTTATGAGGCAGAGAAAATGCTGATGGATGAAATGCCCATATCCCCGGCTTATAATCGAGCATATAATTTTTTGACAAAGCCTTATGTAAAAGGATTTGAAAGAAATCCTTTCTATGGCTCTGACATAAATAAAGTTTATATAGAAAAACATTAGCGGAATAGTATAACGACTTTTAAGAGGATTATATACTCTTAAAAGTCGTTAAAACAGGTTATATAAGTGATTTAGTTAATTTTGGAGGTTAAGAACATATGAGAGATTCACAAAAAATACCTTTGGAAGTTTTATTTAAAAAAGCTGAGAAGGATGCAATAAAAATATCTCCGGACGGCGAGAAGATTTCCTATCTGAAAAATGTTAACGGTAAAGCATCCCTCATTATAATGGATATAAATAAGAAGGAAGAAAAAAGTATTTTAACTGATATTGATGATAGCGTAATGGATTATCAGTGGACCTTTGATAATGACCGTATTCTTATTATCAAAGATCATAATGGAAATGAAAATTTTAGGCTGTATGAAATTGAATTAAGCAGCAAGGCTATAAAAGAAATTACGCCTTTTGATAATATTGTTGTAAGAAGCATAAATTTAAGCCCCGAATATAGGGATTATATTTTATTTGAAATGAATAAAGAAAATCCTACACAATTTGATGTTTATAAATACCATCTAAAGAGCGGAAATATTAGCATATTTCAGAAGAACCCAGATTCATTTTCCCAATGGGTATATACAGAAGAAATGACTATAGGCGCAGGCGTAAAGATCAATGAAGACGGAAGTCAAAGCTTGATGGTGAGAAATTCAAATAATGAATTTAAACAATTGCTTTTATGGAATATAGAAGATGGGTTTTCAAACTCACCTTTATTTTTCAGCAAAGACGGAAAATATATTTATGTCATAAGCGATACAAGCCAAGGAACATTAGGGCTTATAAAAATTGATATTGAGAATGGTGAAAAAATTATAATAGCCTGTGATGACAGATATGACATTAGGGATGTGTGTAAAAAGCCTGTTAATGGTGATATTGAAGCAGTCTCTTTTGTCAGATACATAAATGAATATAAAGTAGTAGATAAAAACAAAGAAGAAGATTATCTTTTTATAAATAAAAACATTGATTCGGAGTTTTATGTTGTAAGCAGAAGCTTGAATAATGAAGCATGGATAATAAAGGCTATCTCTTTGACCGGTCTGGTAAGCTTTTATCTGTATAAAGACAAAAAACTTACTCTTTTGTTTGAACAAAACTCTGAGCTAAAGAATTATAAATTATGCAAGCATGAGGGTATAAGG
>DPSW01000056.1 GCA_003527145.1 Clostridiaceae bacterium
ATCCTAAACATTATATAGGAATGGGATGTGTTTATGAGGCAAAGGAAGAGTACAAAAAAGCTATAAAATACTATGAGAAGGCAGTAAAAAACACTACTAACTACGAGAATTTGCCGCTCAATCCAAAACAAGCCGATTTATACACATATATCGGTAATGGATATCTAAAACTAAATGATAGAAAAAAAGCTTTAGAAGCTTTAGAAAAAGCANNAACCTTCAATATAGAAGCAAATGCTATATTGCATAAATTTTATGTTGAAGCAGGAGAGTACGAAAAGGCTTATAAAACATGGAAAAACGATAACCTCATAGATGAAAGCGGAGACCATGTATATAAAGGAATATTAGAGTGGAATAAACTTTATAAGGCTGCAATTGAGGATAAAGATAATATGACACATCTACAAATGGCCGAGCTTTATGCGAATCTTGTTCTTTATGATGAAGCAGCAATAGAATATAAAAAGGCTTTAGCTCATGATAAGACAAATGAGGATATCAAGNNCCTATCTTTCAAGGATGAATTTCAGGCTTTGCTTGATGCCTATTACCGAGACAGATGCATAAATGGCATGAAGGAAGAAGCAACTTTTTATAAAAGAATTAAACCGGCCTATGAAAAAATGGCCGGCTTATTTCCTCAGATAAAAGATAATACAGGGAACACTTCTGCGTGGATTGATATGCTGAATAATAAAATAGAAAAGAAATTCCATGTTAGAATTGTTAATATAAAAGCAAACGGAAGCATGCTGGGGGCACATTTTGGTAGGATTATAGACAGTTCTATGATACATTCTGCTTTATGGGGGGAAGAAGCAGATCTAAAGGTTATCACACTGAAAAACATGATCAGCAATGGATTGGATTATTGGAGGACTATGAAAGGCGGGGGAGTAGGAGGCTGGAGCATTAGTCCAACAGAGGTTGTCAAGGTTATACAAGACAATGGATATAATAATACGCTTCGTATGGCTTCTTTCTATAATGAAGCTGCAAGAGAAGATATCATAAAGGAATATNNAGAGAGCCCTTACAGTTATATTTTTCACCAAATATTGCATTCCAGTTTATCACTAAACAGATAGCTACCGAGGTCCAAAAGGCAAAGGAGAAAGGTATATCTGATAATGGATTGCAAGGCTACCTTTTTGATAAGCTAGAAAAGAATTATAATATAAAATCAAATATTATCCATGAGAGTCAGCATTCCATTGATAACAGCACTGGATTTAAATCTAAATGGTCGGGTGAAACTGAATACAGGGCTAAGCTTTCGCAGTTAGCCTACGGAAATATGCCATTTATCTGCTTGAATGAGTTTTATAATTCTACTATTGGTATGGAAATAAATAATACGCATACAAAGGCAAATACACAGGTTTTCAAGGATATAGTTCAATATGTATATGATAATAATGGTAAATTTCCACAGATAGATATCAAAAAGAATATCTTGGTTCAGCTTACTAAATTAAGTGATGATGATTTAAAAGGTATAGCTGTTGATGTATTTCAAAAGAGCTACCCTGATGAGAAATACCAGTAGGGGTAGGGTTTGGCCAGGAATAGATTTGAAGACAAAATATAAGAGTTATCGAAAATGAATGTACAAAAAAGTATACATTAAGAATTAATATCAGTGTAAAAAGTTCAGTATGCCATTGAGTGGTAATAGTGAGGATATAGATAAGATCCTCGGGCTGAATACAGGTGCGGATGATTATGTGACAAAACCCTTCAACCCCCTTGAAGTCGTTGCCAGGGTTAAGTCTCAGCTCAGAAGATGCAATATGCTGAGGAGCACTGCACCTAAATCCGATGAGGAGATCGAGATCGGAGGGCTTATAATAAACACGGCTACCCATCAGGTTAAGGTCGATGAAAGGGAGATAAAGCTGACGCCCACTGAATTTTCTATTCTTGAATTCCTTGCCAGAAACAAGGGCAGGGTTTTAAGCACGGAGACAATCTACGAAAGGGTCTGGAATGAGCCAGCCTATGAATCGGAGAATACGGTTGCAGTTCATATAAGGAATATCAGAGAAAAGGTGGAGATAAATCCGAAAGAGCCGAGATACATTAAGGTTGTATGGGGGGTAGGCTATAAAGTTGAGTAAAAAAACTGAGCCGGGCAAGGTAATAGTCATCAATGCCGGGGTTTTAAAGGTGCTTAAAATATTGCTCAAGCTCCTTATAAGCTTTATATCTGCTATTGCAGGAGGAGTCGCAGTTTCATTTTTTGTGCCATATTACGAGTATGGTGCCTATGGAATGTTGAACAATTATTCTATTTCCGGTGCCGTAACGTTTGTGATTATATTTTATCTTATGTTGAGAAAGAAGCTGCTCACGAGGATTTTCACCGGCATCGGCAGATTTAATCAGAATTATATCATGAGGAGTATAGGTGTTGAAATATTTGTCGCTAACATAAACAGCTTTTTAATAGCTATAATTGTATTTTGGATATCCGGCTTCATCGGGAAAAATATTATCACTGCCTTGATATGGGCTGTTTTTGCTTATTATGTGGTGCTGCAGCTTTTGACGAGGAAGAAGATCGGATATATTAGAGAGATAGCGGACGGCATTCTGGAAATATCAAAGGGGAACCTGGATTACAAAGTAGCAGAAATGGGAAATGATGAATTGAGGATACTCGCTGAGAACATAAATAAAATGTCCGTGGAGCTGAAGAGAAAGATTGAGGACGAGAAGAGGGCGGAGCAGACCAAGAATGAATTGATAACCAATGTGTCCCACGACTTGAAAACGCCGCTTACAACCATCATAGGCTACCTTACCTTGGTAAAGGACAAAACCTATGACAACGAAAAGGTCATGGATGATTATATAGAAAAAGCATATTCTAAATCTTTAAGGCTTAAGAAATTGATTGAGGATTTGTTTGAGTATACAAAGATTTCAAACGGAGTCATAAAGGTCCATAAAAGTGATGTAAACCTTGTTGAGCTTATGGAGCAGCTTCTTGGGGAAATGTCTGTGATTGCTAAGCAAAACAATCTTACCATTGAAAGCGATTATTCGGATTCTGAAATAATAGTAAATATTGACTCGGATCTTATGGCAAGAGCCTTTGAAAACATACTTTCAAATGCGATCAAATACAGCTATAAAGAATTAAGCGGCAAAATATTGGTCAAGGTTGTTAAAGATGACAGCAAAGCAACTATAATTGTTGAAAACCAGGGAGATACCATTCCAACAGAAATTCTGCCTCTCATATTTGNNGGACTTGCAATATCCAAAAGCATAATAGAGCTTCACGGAGGAACAGTATATGCGGAGTCGGAAGCCAATAAAGTTAGAATGTGTGTTGTGTTGAATATATAAGCATAGCTTTATGCAGATCGTTAATAATATTTAAAATATGTATATCAATTTCATACAATTGGTTGTATAATAAATATATACTATTTTTAGGAGG
>DPSW01000336.1:0-4056 GCA_003527145.1 Clostridiaceae bacterium
CGGTGCAGTCGATAAATTTATGGAAGTAATCGATGAATCCAGAAGGCCCTGCAAAACCCTTATCCTCAACATGAGCCATGTTCCTGCCATGGATGTATCAGGCTACAGGGCTTTGATGAGCCTATATCTGAACTGCAAAAAGCATGATATCCGCCTGATAATTTCCGATCTGCAGGCTCAGCCATACTCCGTATTGGAGAAGGCAAAGTTTATCGACAAGCTCGGAAATGAAGGGATCTGCGAAAGCCTTGCCAAGGCAGCAGAAATGGCGTCTTAGATATATGATGAGCTATCGGGACTTCCCGATAGCTCATTTTTTTAAATGCTTTTTATAAGCCTTCTTAAATATCTTGGTATATTTCATATATCAAGATATGTTCATGTTCATAACCTCACGTCTTATTTGTGATTTCATGTTAGCATTGGAAAAGTATGCTGTCAAGAAAAGCAATTATTAACAGATTTTATAGTAAAACAGCAAAATTTCGGTATTCCATATTAATGACATTTCATTTACATAAAACAATAATTATATTACTAAACATAATTTTCCCATTGGATAAATTATCATACTGCTGGAAAATAATTTTAAGGGGGTAAAGCAATTGAAAAAAACATTATCATTCCTTATCATTGCGGCTTTAGTATTATGCACCATGATTCCCGTAGCCGCCGCAGCGGGGCCCGCTGAAGGGGTTGTCAAGGACTTCTCCGGTAATTCCATAACCATCGCCGCAGATGGCAAAATCTTTACCTATTCCATAGACTCAAGCACCAAAATTTTGCTGAATAGTGCTCCTTCTTCTCTCTCAGTAGCAGCTTACAAGGGGGTAACTGTACAATTCAAGGCATCCGGTCAAAAAGCAACTGAGTTGAATTTTGCAGATATAGGCGACCAGCACCAGGGGTATATGAATATGGCAGTTATATATCCCCGCGAGATGATCACGGACACCAATACAGATTTGTACTACAGCCCCAAAACCTCCACTGCCTCGAAAACAGAAATAGGAGTAGAGGACGAAACCATATATACCGTAAGAGACTCAAAAACAATAGACCTGGGCAGCATTGACATAATAAAGGATTCATTGAAAGTGGTTCTGAATAGCAAAGAGTTAAAGGTTCTATATGATGAAGCAGCCCAATTTGATAAATCGGCAGACAATGACGAAGTAAAGATAAGCTATGATACGGAAAACGAGAACGAGCTTTTGTTAAATTTTGAAAAGGAAATAAATGAAAAAGCCGAAGAGATTGAAAAAATCCTCAAGATCAATTATAGGAAAAAAATATATAAAATCGCTGTAACTGAGCTGTATAATTTTAATCTGGATGAGAATGTGCATATAGAGCTTAACGGTATTGAAACATCCCTGCCGAAGGCAATGAACAGAAGCAATTATGCTTACTATGTATTGAATCTGGAGGGAAAGATCATCTATATAAATTCCTTCTATCAGGATCTGGAATGTGTAATCGACAGCATACAGGACAATAAAATAAGCATATCTGTAAACACATCCGGTAAAACACCCTTTAAGGATACTTTGGCATTATCTCCGTCGGTATCAATAAACGGAGGAGCTCTGACCATAAAGGATCTAAAGGTTAAGGATGCAATAAAGCTTACCGTTGATCCTTATGACGCCTATAGGGTTACCAGCATTGTGAAATAAATAAATTTTGATAGGAGGGTTAAGCATGAAAAAGTATAGATTATTGATATCAATGCTCATGGCATTTACACTGGTATTCTCAAGCATTGCCCCCATATGGGCGGACACGGTAAAGGGAAATGTGATTGTTGACACTCAATTTGCCGATCCTATGAGCCTGGTCCCAGGTTGGGGCACTGACACATCCACAATGGATCTCGGCAGTTTTCTTTATTCTCCATTACTTGATATGAATGAGAAAATGAATCTCTATCCGATGGTTGCGGAATCTTATTCCATATCTAAGGATCGACTTGCTTACACCGTTAAGCTTCGAAAGGGTTGGAAGTGGCATGACGGCGTTGAAGTCACTGCCGAGGATGTAAAATTCACCTATGACACCATTTTAAACCCTGATGCAAATGCCATGAGAAGAGCTGATGTCATCGATTCGAAGCTCAAGAGTATAGAGGTAAAGGATAAGTATACGGTTGTTTTTCATCTTTCAACCAAAAATATATGGTTTGAATACAGCTTAAACGATAATTATTGGCTCCCTAAGCATATACTTGGCAAGGTCCCTGTAAGGGATATTCAAAAGCATGATTATTTTCAGAAGCCTGTAGGCAACGGTCCCTTCAAGTTTGTAGAGTATACCCATGGTGAGAGGATCGTGTTTGAGCCCTATAAGGATTACCCCTCACAGTTCAAGCCCAAGACCCCTTCAGACAGATATATTTATCAAATAGTTCCTTCACAGGCTACAGCATTGTTGAAGGTGCNNCAGATATACCGGCCACAAAGAAGCTGTCAAATGTGACAGTAAAAGACTTCCCGGATGCATCTATAATGTACATTTCCTTCAACCTGAGAAGGCCCTTCTTCTCGGATAAGAAGGTGCGTCAGGCCATAGCTCATGCTATCAATAAAGATGCTTTATCAAAGGGAGTATATAAAGGCTATTACATTCCTGCCTCCTCCTTCTATCCGTCTCTGCACTGGTTCCACAACTCAAAGGTCAAAACATATGATTATAGCCTTTCCAAGGCTAAGCAGCTTTTGGACGAAGCAGGCTGGAAGGTAGGCAAGGACGGCATAAGGGAAAAGGACGGAGTAAAATTCAAATTCACTTTGCTGGCTTTGAAGGGCAATGTAGGCAGAGAAAAGACCTGCGTATTCATACAAAGCAGCTTAAAGCAATTAGGTATAGCAGTAGAGGTAAGATCCCTGGAATGGAATACGATGAATACAAAATACATCGATGCCAAAAATTACGATGCAGCNNCCAAAGCTTCATACCCCTGCCTGCATCCGATTTTGGCAAAAACGGCACCTTCAACAGCGGAAGCTATTATAACGCTGAAGTGGAAAAATTGATTGATGTGGTAAATGAAGCAAATAGCAAACAGGAAGCAAAGGATGCCATGTTCAGGATTCAGGAAATAGTTCAGGATGAGCTTCCTATGTTGACTTTGCTATATCCCAGCAATACCTATGCTATGGATAAAAGGCTTCAGGATGTAAAGCTTATATACGGCAATTACTATCAGCCTGCTGAATGGCATGTAAACCCCAATTATTGATATAAAATCACCTATAAGCAGTGTGAGGTATGTGAGAAATCGCATACCTCTATTTAGGAGGAATCAAAATGGCCAAGTATATTCTGAAAAGAATCATTCAATCGATACCGCTATTGCTTCTCATAACTATAATCAGCTTTCTCATAATCAACCTTGCTCCGGGAGATCCGGCTGCCATGTTCATAAACCCGGAAAAAATGACAAAGGTTGATATAGAAACCATCAGGCATAACCTGGGCTTGGATAAGCCCCTCCATATAAGATATATATTGTGGCTGAAGAATATGCTCAAGGGAGATCTGGGTATNNTTAAAAACAGGCCTGTAATGGAAATATTGATAGAGGCTCTGCCCAATACCATAGTATTATCCTTGGCGGCAACTCTTCTTTCTGTGATCATTGCCATACCCGCAGGCATCATTTCGGCCCTCAAGCGCAATACAGGCTGGGATTATACCTTCTCCACCATATCCTTTGTGGGAGTATCCATCCCTTCCTTCTGGTTCGCTCTTATGCTTTTATTGGTTTTCGGAGCTAAACTGGGCTGGCTGCCCATAGGAGGCATGAGAACAAATTACGAGGAATTCGTTCTTGCGGATAGATTAAGGCATCTCATACTCCCCACAATAGTCCTGGGCTTCGGCAATATGGCTGCGGATATGAGGTATATGAGAAGCGCCATGCTGGAGGTCATAAGGCAGGACTATATAAAAACAGCCCGCAGCAAGGGACTGGCAGAGAAGGTCGTTATATTCAAGCATGCACTGAGGAATGCCCTCTTGCCTCTTATAACTCTTTTCGGCTTTATGATTCCT
>DPSW01000336.1:4061-7111 GCA_003527145.1 Clostridiaceae bacterium
AGGGAGGATAGTTGTGGAGGCCAATTTCACCAGAGACTATCCCATAATCATGGGAGAATTGGTCTTTACTGCTGTTCTTGTTGTACTGGGCAGCCTTATCGCAGATGTGCTCTATGCCATAGCAGACCCGAGAATAAAATATGACTAAAGGAAGGAGGACTTATACATGGCTGAACTGAAAATAAACAACAAGAAGAAGATAAATGACGTATTGGCTGCAGAGAATGCAGAATACAGCGATACCCTCAGCAAGAAGCTGAAGATTATCTGGAGAAGGCTTAAGAAAAATAAAATGGCTGTATTGAGCCTCATTGTACTGATCATACTATATTCTTCCGCTATATTTGCTTCCCTCATCGCCCCCTATGCTCCCGAAGGCACTGCTGATGATATTCTGCAGGTAGATAGATCGCCTTCCTTCAGGTCTTATGAGGATTATACCATGGAAGGCGAACTGGTAAAGTTCAGACCCAACTTTTTCGGCAGGGATGAGCTTGGCAGGGATGTATTCTCCAGATGCCTTTATGCCGGAAGGATATCCCTTTCTGTAGGTTTTGTATCCGTAGGCATTTCAGTCATCATCGGAACCATATGGGGATGCATAGCAGGTTATTACGGCGGCATGATCGATAATATAATGATGAGGATAGTAGACGCTATAATGGCTATACCTACATTCATATTGTTGGTAACGGTAATGGCTCTATTCACTCCCAACATTTTCAACGTGATGGTGGTGTTAGGTCTTACCGGCTGGACAGGTATAGCCCGCCTGGTGAGAGCTGAGTTTCTCAGCCTGATGCAGAGAGATTTTGTAGAGGCGGCAAAATGCATAGGGGCAAGGGATAAAAGAATCATATTCAGGCATGTTTTGCCAAATGCAGTCAACCCTATAATCGTTTCCGCTACCATGGGTATTGCAGGAGCAATCCTGTCAGAATCCGCACTGAGCTTTTTCGGCTTGGGAGTTCAACCCCCGACAGCCAGCTGGGGCAACATGCTTATGAATGCTCAGGAGCTCAACACTATGGTCAATACTCCTTGGAAGGCTTTTTATCCCGGGATGCTCATATTCATCACCGTATTATCCTTTAACTTCTTAGGCGACGGGCTCANNAAGCAGTAGTAGTGGGGGTGGAAAAATGGAAAAACTTTTGGAGGTTAAAAATCTTAGAACCTATTTCTATACCGAAGACGGAGTCATCCCTGCCGTAGACGGCGTAGATTTTTATATAAAACCCGGTGAAACCCTTGGAGTAGTAGGTGAATCAGGGTGCGGAAAGAGTGTCACCTCTACCTCCATACTAAGGCTTGTACCCGATCCTCCAGGTAAAATCTTGGAGGGAAGCCAAGTTAACTTTGCCGGAAAAGATATTTTAGCTTTGCCGGAAAGTGAAATGAGNNAGGCAATGATATATCCATGATTTTTCAAGAGCCTATGACCTCTCTAAATCCTGTCTTCAGAATAGGAGATCAAATAGGTGAAGTGCTTCTTCTGCATCAAGGGATGAATAAAGCACAAGCAAGAACAAAGGCCGTAGAGATGCTGAAGCTGGTAGGTATACCGCGGCCGGAAAAGGTAGTGGATGATTTCCCTCACTCCTTAAGCGGCGGTATGAGGCAAAGAGCTATGATAGCCATGGCCATGGCCTGCAATCCCAAGCTATTGATTGCAGATGAGCCTACCACTGCCCTGGACGTGACTATACAGGCCCAAATACTTGAGCTTATGAACAAGCTGAAAAAGGAGACCAATGCTTCCATAATGCTTATAACCCATAATCTGGGGGTGGTAGCTGAAACCTGCCAGAGAGTTGTAGTGATGTATGCCGGAAAAATTGTAGAAGAAGGAGATGTCTATTCCATATTTGAAAATCCTAAACATCCCTATACTGTTGGATTGCTGAATTCCATCCCTTCCGTAGAGGTCAGACAGAATAAACTGGAGTCAATACCCGGCGTAGTGCCTAATCCTCTCAATATGCCTAAAGGCTGCAGATTTGAACCAAGATGCAGCAAGGCTATGGATATATGCAGGAATAATCAGCCAAAGCTATCTGTCCTAGGCGAGGAGAGAACTGTGAGATGCTTTTTATATAGTCAGGAAACAGAGTAAGGAGATTTGAATTATGGATAATTTATTAGAAGTTAAAGGCCTTAAAAAGTACTTTCCTATTAAGGGAGGTTTCTTCGGTAAAACAGTAAATCATCTTAAGGCAGTCAATGATATAAGCTTTTCCATAAAAAGAGGCGAAACCCTGGGCATAGCCGGAGAATCAGGCTGCGGCAAATCCACTGCCGGAAGAGCTATACTGAGGCTTCATGAGCCCACTGCCGGGAAAATATATTTTGAGGACCAGGAAATTACCTTGCTGGATAAGGAGGACTTGAGAAAAAAGCGTATAGAAATGCAGCTTATATATCAAGATCCTTATTCTTCCCTCAATCCGAGGATGACGGTAGGGGATATCATAGGTGAGCCCTTTGAGGTCTACGAGAAAATGTCTTCAAAGGACAAGATGGATAAGGTAAAGGAGCTTCTTAATATGGTGGGGTTGAGCCCCTACCATGTGAGAAGATATCCTCATGAATTCAGCGGAGGTCAAAGGCAAAGGATAGGAATAGCCAGAGCGATAGCTCTGAAGCCCAAGTTTATCGTTGCCGATGAGGCCGTTTCAGCTCTGGATGTATCGATACAGGCTCAGGTAATAAACCTTTTTGAGGAGCTCCAGGAAAAACTGAACCTCACATATATGTTCATATCTCATGATTTGAGCGTTGTAAAGCATATATCGGACAGGATAGGTGTCATGTACCTGGGTAAAATCGTTGAACTGGCTGATTCGGAGGAGCTGTTCAGCCATGCCCTGCACCCTTACACCAAAGCGCTTCTGTCTGCCGTTCCCATAGCCAATCCAAGGCGCTTAAAGGACAGGGTCATACTCCAGGGAGATGTGCCCAGCCCCGTGAACCCTCCTTCAGGCTGTGTATTCCATACCCGCTGCAGCTTTTGCATGGATATATGCAAAAATATTGTGCCGGAATTCAAG
>DPSW01000336.1:7125-7306 GCA_003527145.1 Clostridiaceae bacterium
TAACGCATTCAACCTGTCATTCCGAAGGAGCAAAGCGACTGAAGAATCTTTTTATTGCAATGTCTTAAAGATTCTTCGCTGTGTTCAGAATGACAAAATAGGAATTTTGCAGCAGCTTCTTTCTCATACCCGGGGTTTGCTGCTCATCTCCAGCAGCTTTTGCTTTATCGGAGCCGCTTCA
>DPSW01000176.1 GCA_003527145.1 Clostridiaceae bacterium
CGTAGATTTTTGGTAAATCAAAGCTAGCACAACGAGTTAATTTATTATAATCCTTTCACAAGAGGACTTTTATTTAAGCCCTGCTTGTTTTAGGATTGCATTTAGTGTACCAAGTTTTAAGCCTTTATTATGATTTGGGATTTGAACTTTTGCTGTTTTGATTGGGTGTATCAAATGAATGTGTGAAGCGCGTTGATTTTTAATTTCCCAACCATCACGCTGAAAATGCAGAGCTAGACTACCAGGCTGATGCAAGGGTGGCTTTTGTTGCTGCAGGATAGATTTTCCTGTATAATAGTGATTGGCTTATGTGATAGAAATAAATTAGAGCATGGATATACAATATGAGATGAAGGTGAAAGAGATGGCCATAGATAAGCAATATGCATCAGATGTCGAAGCCATATTGTCGCATAGATACGATAATGGGTCCGACCTGTGGACAACACCAGATAAGCGTCTGCTAAAAGGAGCACCGTTCTCAACTCTGGAGAGCGCGCTTTTCCTGTTGGAATTGGGGATGGAGCCCACGGACCCTTTGCTGAGAGAAGCCGCAGAACTGCTCTTCAGCACCTGGCAGGAGGATGGACGTTTCAAGTTGTATCCGAAAGGCTCTATTTACCCATGCCATACCGCTCACGCCGCCGATGTGCTTTGCCACATGGGGTATGCTGCCGATACCAGACTGAAGAAAACCTTCCGGCATCTTTTGGATATACAGTATATAGACGGCGGCTGGCGCTGCAATAAATTCAGCTTTGGCCGGGGGCCGGAAACGGAGTATTCAAATCCCTTCCCAACGCTTACCGCCTTGAATGCCTTCCGTTTTAGCCACTATCTCAATAAAGAACCGGCCCTTGACAAGGCCGTAGATTTTTTGCTGGAGCATTGGACGATCAGGAAGCCTATCGGCCCGTGCCACTACGGAATCGGCACATTGTTTATGCAGGTCGAATACCCTTTCCGCAACTACAATCTTTTTGTTTACGTCTATGTTTTATCCTTTTACGACCGGGCAAAGGAAGACAAACGTTTTCACGAGGCCTTGGAAATGCTGGAATCAAAAATGGCGAATGGGCAGATCGTGGTTGAGCGTGTTGTTCCAAAGCTGGCTGGGCTTTCTTTCTGTAAAAAAGGTAAACCAAGCGGATTGGGAACAAAACGCTATCATGAAATTCTAAAAAATCTTACCAGCGTACGACCCACCATATAGAAATAATAAGTTGTAGAGTCTTTGGTTCTACAGCTTTTTTACTTTACCCCCATTTTCTGGAAGCATATGGCTGTATACAAGGGTTGTCATGGCCATTGCCCGCAGAAAGCCGGCAGGCCACTCAACAGGCGGGGCAATTGCTATTAGATATATGGCCAGACATAATGGATACGGTGCATCTAAACTTGCTCTTTTTGCAGCAGCGGCTCCCAGTCTTATCAAACGCCCTGATTTCCCTTATGGCTTAGAGCCGGAGGCTGTACTCAAAATCATTGAGGGAACATATAGCGATCGCCCTAAAATGCTGAGGGATTTTGGCGATATATTTTTCTTTCAGTATATAACTGAGCCCTTCTCTTCTTGGTTCCTGCAATTAGGGTTGGAAGCGGCAGGCTGGTCAACTGCTGCCATTGCAAATACCTGGTTGCGTGAAGAACTATTTCATGATTTAGGAACAATAAACGTACCAACATTGATTATACATGGCATACATGACAAAGTCGTTCCATTTCAATTAGGTGAAGTACAAAGGAGAGGTATCAAAAATTCAAAGCTTATACCGTTTCAATATAGCGGTCACGGATCGTTTTATGACCAGCGGGACCTGTTTAATGAGGAATTGATGAATTTTATTGAGGAATAAAATTTTTACAAGATAGAATTTTGTGATAAAAATGTTAGAAACCAATAAATTTGCCAGATAAGGCAATGAAGCTGTAAGAATGAAAGATAAGTAGACTGCAAAGTTGCTTAATTTATTCTTTAGAAACAAAAGAGCAGGTGAAAAGAGGAGTGAAATGGGAAGGATGATTGTAATAATACTCTATTATTGGTAATATTGACGTATAAGCAAAAAGGAAAATCATGAATATGTAGATGAAAATATTTTACGATAGATGAAACACCTGCTGCAGGCTTTAAACGCTTTTGCCGCGAGATTGGGAAGATTGACATTCATGCCGGCGAAAAATACTACACGAGGTGAGTTTGTGAAAATGCTCGTAGCGGCTTATGCTAAAAATGAAGTTGAATTNNTAAACGGATATTTAGATAATACGTTAAAGCCTAAAAATCTGATAGCAAGGGAAGAAGCAGCAAAAATAATCTATGAATGTATTTTAATAAGTGATGCTTTTTGAGCAAAATAGCAGAAGGAAAATGGCGCCTGTCTTTTTCTGCTGAAATTAAAGGTAGTTATCCTAAATTGGGATAGCTACCTTTTTGATATTAGATGCAGTGATTGATGCATTATCTACTGAAGCATTGAAAAAATGGTTGCTNNCTTGATGAAGGGAGTCCTATAAGCCAGAATATTCAACTCTGTGGAGAGGACTCTAATGTAACGGTTGTAGAGTTTCCATCGGTTGCAATTACTTCTGTAAACTTCTATATGAAGCGCGAAAGAAAGGTGAGAGATATTAATTTAAGAAAAGCAGTTCTCTATGCCATTGATCAGGACGAAGTAATTTTAGTAATGGAGAGTGATATGCTTTTTAAAGCTGATTAGCCGCTTGTAATGCTCAATGCCGGCTTCTATCCTAAACAGGACCTTTAAAAATCTGCAGAGTTTTTAAATGATTATCATGAATCAATAAGTAAGTGATTTATATCTATTTAGAGTAGAATCAAAACAAGAGCCATCGAAAGAAGGAAAGCTCTTGTTTTTTGTCAGCCTAAGCATAAAATTTACTTATTTTAAAACCTGGCTGATTATGATATAATAATAGAAATTCTATAGAATATTTTCTGTATAGAACGGGAGGGGAGCCTTTTATCAAGGATACATATGGATGACAATGGGAAACTTAATATAAAAACAGTAAGACGGCAGACTCTGAATCAAAAAGTTTATGAAGCACTAAAGCTATCTATATTGGATGGTGATTTACCCCCAGAAACTAAGCTGAATGAGGTACAGGTAGCGGAACAGTTAAATGTAAGTCCAACTCCGGTAAGGGAAGCTTTTAGGATGTTAGCATCAGAGGGATTAGTTGAAATAATNNAATAATCCCATGGAAAGGTGTTATTGTTAAAAATTTTTCCCAAGATGAGGTTTTAGAGGTATATCAGTGCAGGGAAGCATTAGAAGTCTTAGCAGTTCAATTAGCAGTAGATAAGATTAATGAAGAAGATTTGCTGGAACTTGATAAGTACATTGTTCAATCTAGGGAAGCTGACAGCGTTTCCCAATTAGTTGATATAAATACAAAAATACATAGTTTTATACTAAATAAATCTGGAAACAAGAAGCNNGCTTGGATTGCTTAATGATGTTTTACTTCATGACAGGAATATATCAGCATTTGATGTTAATAGAAGAAAGGAAATCGAAGAAGAGCATATTGAATTATTGAATGCTTTAAGAGGCAGAGATATAGTAAGAGCTGAAGAAGCTATAAGAAACCATATAAAAAATGGATATAATTATATTGAAAAGAAGTTAAAGAATAATTAGTGAATATGAGCGGTACAAAACCAAAGTCTATCAACAAAAATTTAGACTTTGGTTTTATTTTTCAACAATATATTCTATAGAATATATAATATTGTGTTGAAAAATTCAGAACAATGTGATAACATGTACTCACTATATTCTATAGAATATATAAAATAGTAGTCTGCGATAGAGATAAGGAGGCAATTAATTGAAAAAGATACTAATGGCGAAAGTATCCAGTACTATTCTTGAGGCTTGTATTGGAGCAAAAGAGGGTGAAAAGATATTAATAGTTACTGAGCCAGAGAAATTATTAATATCTGAGAGCATTGCGACAATTGCTTATCAAATGAAAGCCGAGCCCATAATTTCAATCATAGTTCCTAGAGAAAATGATGGGCAAGAGCCGCCGCAACCAATAGCTGAAGCAATGAAGTCCAGTGATGCTTTTATTTGTGTGGTCGGAAAATCAATTACTCACACTCATGCAGTCAAGAACGCAATTGCTAATGGTTCAAGAGGAATTGTAATGACTCAATTTAGTGAGGATATGATGATTCACGGTGGCATGCAGGCAGATTTTAAGCAGCTAAAGCCAATTTGCATGTCTATGGCAAAGGCATTAGAAAATGGTAAAGAAATTAGGCTTACAACACCATATGGTACAGACTTAAGTTTCTCAGCTGAAGGTCGGAGGGGGAATGCATTGTACTGCATGGTAGAAAAGGGTGAATTCTCCACAGCCCCTACGGTTGAAGCAAATGTATCTCCAATTGAAGGTACGGCTAACGGGAAAATTGTAGCAGATGCAAGCGTTCCTTATATTGGGATAGGATTGTTGGATGAGCCAATATATCTGGATGTAAATAATGGACGGATAACTTCTATCTCCGGCGGGCGGCAAGCAAAGATTCTTAGGGAAGATTTAGAATTCAAGAATGATGAAAATGTTTATAACATAGCAGAATTAGGAGTAGGGTTAAATCCCAGCTGTAGGTTCATAGGACTCATGTTAGAGGATGAAGGGGTTTATGGTTCAGTTCATATAGGAATAGGAACCAATATTACATTAGGCGGAAATGTAAAGGCAGCGTGCCATTATGATTTAATAATGACTCAGCCAACCATTGTCGTAGACGGCAGAACAGTATTAAAAGATGGGGAAGTCGTTCTATAGCTGTAACATCATGATTATTCTCCTAATAATTTAATTAAGCTACAGAAAGGCATATATGGAAGGCTTAAAAAATTTATTGTAACAAGGAGGAAAGAAAATGTTATTAGAATTAAATATTTATCATACTTGTGCAATTGCAGTCTTGGTCCTTATGCTGGGTGGTGCAGTACGAAAAAAAGTTAACTTTCTGCAGACATATTGCATTCCTACTCCGGTAGTAGGCGGTTTAATATTTACTATATTAACTCTTATAGGTCATCAGACCGGAAGCTTCAATTTTAAATTTAATTTTGTACTCAGCGATTTTTTTATGCTAATTTTCTATTCAGGAATTGGATTTACAGCCAGTATAAAGCTCCTTAAGAAAGGTGGAGTTAAGGTTATCACATTTCTAATTGTATCATCTGTATTAGTATTATTGCAAAATGGCTTAGGAGCCATTATGGCTAAACTGATAGGTGTTGATCCATTGATAGGAATAGCAACTGGTTCCATACCTATGACTGGCGGACATGGTACGTCTGCAGCTTTTGCACCAGTTCTTGAGCAAGCCGGATTAGCAAATGCTACTACAATTACATTGGCTGCAGCAACATTCGGGTTAGTTGCCGGCAGTTTAGTAGGTGGCCCGGTCGGAAGATATTTAGTGGAGAAAAGCAGAAAAAGGGAAGCAGCAGCTAATCTGCAAGGATTTAATATATCAGAGACTGAAAATTTGGCAACTAAAGATTTTAATATAGAAGTTGAAAGTAAAAATGGCACCATCTCAGAAAAGAGAATGGCTTCAGCTGTATATCAACTTTTCCTGGCTATGGCATTGGGAAGTATAATATCCCAACTTTTAGCCAAAGTTGGATTAACATTTCCTGCATCAGTTGGAGGAATGCTAGCATCAGCAATTTTTACTAACATCGCTGACTATACTGATAGAATCGAAATTAAATATTCTGAAATAAAGGTTATGGGTGATATTGCACTGTCAATTTTTTTAGCTATGTCAATGATGAAATTGCAATTATGGCAGCTGGTAGATTTAGCTGTTCCAATGCTAATTCTTTTGTTCGTACAAACTGTTTTAATGATATTATTTGCAATTTATATTACATATAAAGTTATGGGCAATGACTATGAAGCTGCTGTTATGTCCAGTGGACACTGTGGATTTGGATTAGGTGCTGTACCTACTGCAATGGCAAATATGAAAACGTTGGAAGAAAAATATGGACCTGCAAAAGAAGCATTTTTTATTGTGCCATTAGTAGGCAGTCTATTTATCAATTTTGTGAATTCAATACTAATAACATTATTTATTAATATATTGTAAAATATAAGCTATTTGCTGCTATTATCGTCAGACTCTTTTTGATATAATAGCAGCATCAAAACAGGCGGCGATATACTATGATTCAGAATCAACAAGCAATGATATTAAGTCCATATATGGCTCTATATGATATGTCATTTAAATATTTTTTGGATATGGCGCCAGAAGAGCAGCGCGAATTTATGTATCATCAGATAAGAAAGTTCCGAAGTACAAAGCCCCTTTTTACTATGGATTTTTGGAATGACGGAGAGTATGTAAGCGGGCGTATAGAGGGTGGATGCTGCTTAATGCAAATGGAGACATTGAGCATTGTACATCTATATCATTACTCTGATTCCAGTATTTATAATTAAACACTACTAGAAGCATATAAATCCTCCCTATTTATGCAATATCATTTTAACTAGCAATCCACCTGACCCCTTGTCCGCTCTTGGACAATCCGGGCAGACTTAGCGATATGGTTGAAAAATCCGGTGCAGTGTTTCTGCGATTGCAATTTTAATGATACAAGCGATATAAAATTTCAAAGGCATAATATCATAAAAAAAACAAAAACTATTAAACAAATCTAAATCTTTCTAATGAGGAGGTATTTTATGCGCGAAGGACTGATCCCTACTGTTCTTGGTACAGCTGTTACGGCAGCTGGTATATCAATGCGGGCAAGAGACATGCAAAGATATGGCATGACAAAAAGGGATACTAAAGTAGCCATTGGAGCCGGCTTGATTGGTTTAGGACTGGCACATATAGCGCTTGGAGGCATAGACCTTTTTACTGATAGGAGATCTTAGATTGAAGTGCGGGGCTCAATAGGCTCCGCACGAAATAGAGGAGCTTGCGGAAGCAGGCTCTTTTGCTTTTCAAATTGCCATTAGCCCTATAGCAGAAATTTGGAGAAAGTTGAAATATTATACATCACCATACATAAATAATTGGGAATTGACAACAAGTAAATATAGAAATATAATAAATTTCAATGCTATAAGCACATACATGATATTAGGGAGCTGAATAGTTATGAGCAAAAATATTGGATTTATAGGCAGTGGAAATATGGCGGGANNGGCATTACTGCTAGAAGTAATATAATGGCAAGCAATAGGACCAAAGATAAGCTTGATAAGCTAAAAGCAAAATACGACATACAAATAGCCATAGATAATAGGGAAGTTGCAGAATTTGCGGATATTTTGATACTGGCTATAAAGCCAAATAAATATGGTGCAGTAATAAAAGAAATTTCAGGATATATTAAGGATGAATCCATTATAGTGGCCATTGCTGCAGGAATAAGCATAGATACTATATCAAAGCTTTTTGGGAAAAAGCATAAGATCGTCAGGACTATGCCTAATATTCCTGCTGTAGTAGGAGAAGCAATAACTGGATTATGTTATAATGAACAGGTAAAGGAACAAGAACTCAAATGGGTTCTTGAGATATTTAACAGCTTTGGCATCGTTGAGACTTTAGATGAAGAATTAATGGATGTAGTTACTGCTGTATCAGCATCTTCGCCTGCTCTGGTATATATGTTTATTGAAGCCCTTGCAGATGGAGCCGTCCTCAAAGGCCTCCCAAGAGATAAAGCATATAAGATGGTCTCACAAGCGGTATTGGGAGCTGCAAAAATGGTGTTGGAAAGCGGTAATCATCCCGGACAACTGAAGGATAGAGTATGTTCTTCAGGAGGTACAGCTATAGAGGCCATTTATTCATTGGAAAAGAAAGGCTTCAGAGGCCATGTAATAGAATCTATAGAGCGTTGTACAGAAAAGGCCGCTAAATTAGGAAAAACATTGAATGGTTTGAATAATGGCAATGAAAAATAGCATAGGTTGAAGGAGGTAAGTATTTTGCTTATTAAATTGGATACCACAATTGACGAGTTGATAAAAAACAAAAAGATAAAAGCAAAATGGTCGGAAATTGAAAGCTATGGTATTACAGAAATGATCAATCTTCTTTGGCAGGACGAAATTGAATATGGCAGCATAGGTCAGGCTACCATGGTCAAGGATAAGGCGGCATATCAAAATCTATTCGAAGGAATACCTTACAAATCAGAACGCGGGTATGAAACTATCATAAGAGCATACATAGATACGGATGATAATATTGTTTTCCAAAGCAGCAAGGGTAATGTGTTCTTGTATGAAACAGATGAGATTGACGGGGAGGATTTGAAATATTATAATACCGGCGAATAGAAATCGGCTGAAGCATATGTAAAAAGAAGAAAGCAGTTTTAATAGGAGTTTATAGCTGTCTCAATTTGAGACAGCTATTTTTTGTACCTATTAGGCTTGTACATAAACTTGGCATTCATATGAAATTCTCATGGCGAATATTGTAAATATCATTCACTTTTCTGATGAAATTTGTTACAATCTAAGTATTACTTTCCTTAAAATGAAAATGTTTCTCACAAAACTATTATACAATAGTTGCATATAAATCCTCATTTCATACATAAAAGAAAAATCCTTATAGAAATATATATTATAAAAAGTAGGGGGTACTTCCATGAGGAGGAATTTGAGAACAAGAGCCATATTGATAAGCAGCATAGCAATTATGATTTTTTCCACTGCTATAGGTGCGTTCATTTACTACTTCGCTTCTAATACTATTGTTGAAAACATTTCTGAATCTCTGACCGAGATCGCGCTTCTCGGCTCTAAGGCTGTAGGAAGCAGCTTGAAGGGAAGCCTGGAAGTTATAGAAACCATAGCCGCCGAAGAACTAATAAAAGATCCGAATGCTTCTCCGGAAGATAAAATTAAATCATTGATAAATGAAGCAAAGAGAAAAGGCTTTGCCAGAATAAGCATCACTGATATATTAGGAAATGCAGTTACCACTGACGGTATTAAGCTATATGTAGGCGACAGAGAGTATTTCAAGCTTGCTATAAAGGGAATAAAAAACATATCAGACCCTGTAACCAGCAGAGTTGACGGAAAGCTGATCATTACCTTTGCTGTACCTATAGTAAATGGTGAAGAGATTATCGGGGTTTTGTACTCTACCCAGGATGTTGAAGTTCTATCTAAAATAACTGATGGAATAAAGCTGGGGCCACGCGGAAGATCATATATAATTGACAGCATGGGAACAACTATAGCTCATGAAAGACGGGATCAGGTAAGCAATAAAGTCAACATTATTTTGGATTGGGAAAAGCTAGGCTTTGATGAAAGCATACATGATTTTTTCATCGATATGCAGAAAAATGAAAAAGGAGCAGGACAATATATTTTTGATGGTCAAAAAACATATGCCGGGTATGCGAGAATACCCGATACCCATTGGTATTTTGGCATATCTGCACCTAAAGCACAGGTTTTTAAGAGCATAGATCAGATATACTTCTTTGTTGGATTTTTGCTATTGCTCATAATAATCATATTTTCAGCCGCTCAGTTTTATATACGAATCCTCAGAAAAAATCTGGAAACTGAGAAAAGCATAGCAGCTGCTGCTATTGACGCCGCTAATTTGATAATAATAGGCATGGGCAGAGAAGGCACAATATTTGAGTTCAACAGATATGCCGAAATAAAGCTGGGGTACAATAAAGAGGATATAGCGGGGGGGTTGAAGCTGGAGGATATTATAAATCCTGATGCTGCTCCTTCTTATGATAAATTGATGGAGCACATAAAAAACGGAAAAAGCTTAAACTCCCTGGAACTGTCCTTAAAGAATAAGACCGGAGATAACCTGTACCTTCTATGGAATTTGAACCTGATGCCTGGTTATGAAGATGAATACTTTGAAATTGTGGGTATGGATATCAGTGAAAGGATAAAAATTGAGAAAGATCTGATAGAAAGCCATGAGGAGTTGACTTCTCTTTATGAAGAGCTTTATGCTTCGGAGGAAACTCTAAGAGAACAGTATGAAGAATTATCAGAAAAAGAGAAGAGCATTCATAAGCTGGCATATNNACATTATGACCCATTGACAGGCTTATCCAACAGGATAAATCTGGAGGCCGGCTTTAACAGCAGTGTTCTGAACAAAGATATAAAAGCTGCACTGCTTTATATGGACCTGGATAATTTTAAATTTGTGAATGATACTTTTGGGCATTCTTTAGGGGATGAGCTGCTGGTCAGAGTAGGAGAGAACATCAAAGAAACGGTCAAAGAGGGTTATATAGCTGCTAGGCTTGGCGGAGACGAGTTTATGATTCTGATAACCGATTATGAAGATCTGCACGAAATTGAGCTTTTTGCAGACAGGCTGTTAAAAAACTTTGAGCCTAATTTTCATATAGGAAACACATCTATAAATATATCGACAAGCATAGGCATCGCTCTTTATCCTGACAATGGAAGCGATTTCAAGGAGCTTCTGAAATGTGCGGATATCGCCATGTATGCTCCTAAAGAAGCCGGCAGAAGGAATTATGTCTTCTTTGACAAGAACATGAATGATAGTATAGTCAGAAAGATGAAGATTCAAAACAGCATGAAAAAGGCCATGGAAAATAATGAATTTTCTCTGCACTATCAACCCCAGTATGAAATAGCATCTAACAGGATCAGGGCATTTGAGGCTCTGCTCAGGTGGAACAGCCCTG
>DPSW01000175.1 GCA_003527145.1 Clostridiaceae bacterium
CTGCTCTTTCACCGCTTCTATCGATCACGGAACCGACAGCAGCTACTATGCCCCCCAAATCCTCCACAAGTTTTATGACTTCCTTTACAGACCCACCGGTAGTAACTACATCCTCGACGACTATTACTTTCTTTCCTTTCTCTATTTCAAAGCCTGTCCTGAGTGTCATAACTCCATTTTCTCTTTCGGCAAATAAAGCCTTTAATCCCAGCTGCCTTGCCACCTCATAAGCAAGAATTATGCCTCCTATAGCAGGTCCGACCACCATATCCGCATCATACTTTTTCATTTTTTCCGCAAGCACTCGGGAAATAGATTCACTTTGCTCAGGAAATTGAAATAGCCTTGCACATTGTAAGTATTTGTTGCTATGCTTTCCGGAGGCCAAAAGGAAATGTCCTTCTAAAAGTACCCCACATTTAATAAGTATTTCATTTATTTCATGATTATTCATAATTTTTCACTCCTCTGTTTATTTTAATTTCTTCGATCCTATTTAATCCACTATATTCCATATAATTTCGTATACCATCAAGCACTTCTATAGGAGCATAAGGATTATAGAAGTTTGCAGTGCCTATTGATATAGCAGCCGCTCCGGCCATAATAAATTCTATTGCATCTCTCCATGTGCTTATGCCGCCCATGCCGATTATAGGGATATTAACCTTTTCAGCAGCTTGCCATACCATTCTTAATGCAACAGGCTTGACCGCCGGACCTGATAAACCGGCAACAACATTGTCAAAATATGGTCTCTTATTTTCTATGTCTATTTTCATCCCTATCATTGTATTGATCAAAGATATGCAATCCGCTCCCGCTCCTTCAGCGACTAATGCCATTTCTGAAATATCCGTCACATTGGGAGAAAGCTTGACGATCAAAGGAATTCCGATGCGTTTTTTTACCGCATTTGTAACCTGGTATATCAATTCCGGTTTTGTTCCAAATGCAATGCCTCCTTCTCTGACATTAGGACAGGACACGTTAAGCTCAATGGCATCAACGCTATTGTACAATTCCTGTGCCATTATAGAATATTCTTCTACGGTATTTCCTGATATATTAGCTATAATAGGCACTTTGTACCTTTTCAGAAATGGCAGCTCCTTTTCCATGAAGCCATATAAGCCTGGATTCTCCAGTCCCACACTATTTAATATGCCGGCAGCTGTTTCTGCTATCCTCGGAGGCTTATTGCCTTTTCTGGGCTTCAAGGTTATTCCTTTTACCGCTATGCCCCCCAAAGAGTTCAGATCATAAAATTTCGAATATTCCCTTCCAAAACCAAAGGTACCAGACGAAACCAGCACCGGATTTTTTAATCTCAGTCCGCCTATATCAACGCTCATATCGATCATCAAACTTCACCTCTCTGCTATTAAATACCGGTCCGTCTACGCATACCTTTTTGTAATAACTTTCCTCACTGCTTTCACAAGCGCATACCAGGCAAGCTCCTACACCGCATCCCATTCGTTCCTCCATCGAAAGATAGCATTCAACAGAATTTGTTTCACATAGCTCCTTTACTTTACTCAGCATCATCTTTGGTCCACAGGCATAAACCACTTCATAGCTGCTTATATTTCTTGCAAGAGCCTCTATGGGATATCCTTTGCTTCCCCTGCTTCCATCTTCCGTGTAGAGGAAAAACGCATCCGAATGCTTTATAAATTCATCAACAAAGTACACCTCATCCCTAAAGCCCATATATATATCAGGAGAATTAAGGTTTTGGCAAAGCTCCAATAGCGGTGCTATTCCGATGCCTCCACCTATAACGGCGGCTTTTTTATCTTTTAATATAGGAAAGCCTTTGCCCAAGGGGCCCATAATATCCAAGCAATCGCCTTCCCTAAGCTCTCCAAACAGCCTTGTCCCTTTGCCGCAAACTCTATATAACAGCACTATATGACCTTTTGCCAAATCTGCTTTACAGATGCTTATCGGCCTTCTCAGCAAAGGATCATAATTCAAAGAAGGTTTTATGTGAAGGAATTGACCTGCTGATGCCTCCTTAATTATACTTTTTGAACTGATCACTAATTTATATATATCTTTTGCCACTCTGTCATTAGATACTATTGAGCATATTTCACGTTCCATTCATATGCCTCCTACCAAGCCACTTTATCGTTTTTTTCCAAGTGGCTGTTGATTTCATCTCTCATATCCAAAGCTGCTTTCCTGGCTGCCTTACCATAAGATTTTTCATTATAGGCCCTTCTATACTTATCCAACAAATAAGCTCCTATTATACCCCTTGATGAATTAATAATTGAACCCAGTCCGTCTTCATTAAAATACCCCGGCAGATCTGATGCCGAACCGCCTTGAGCACCATACCCGGGAACGAGAAAATAATTGGTCTTCATGNNTCCTTCTTCCCTGAAAGTACCTCCGACAACTGCTCCTATCGGATTATACCCTCTTGCGCCTTCATGACCTTCTCCCAGCGAAACAACCATTTCGGCTGCATGTTCATATATCCTTTTGCCATCACAAGTCAAATCCTGTATATCTACTGATGATTTATTAGAAGTTTTCACAAGTATAAATATTCCCTTATCGCCATTTATGCATTTTTCTATAAAAGGATCGATTGAATCTCTTCCCAGATAGGGATTTACTGTTATTGCATCGCAGGCCAGAGAGCTTGAGCCTTCACCTAAATAATAATGTGAATAGGCCTCACATGTGCTTCCTATATCGCCCCTTTTTACATCAGCTATAATAAAAAGCCCTTTTCTTTTAGCATAACTGCATACCCTTTCGAAAGCCCTTAACCCTGACGAGCCGTATCTTTCAAAAAAGGCTATCTGAGGTTTTACCGCCGGCACAATATCATATATATGATCTATTATCTCTTTGCTGAATGTATAAAGCAGCTCTGCCAAATTTTCTGCATCTTCCTCTTCATCCTTCAAATATTGACTCTTTAAATAATCGGGGATTATATTGTAATGGGGATCTATTCCCACTATACAGTGATTTTTCATCTCTATTATTCTTTCTATCAATTTATCTGTAAACATCTAAATAACCTTCCTTCTCATATGCTATTCTACCCTTTGATATGGTCAACAATGTCTCTCCCCATAATTTTTTGCCATGGTATGGAGTGTTTTTCCCCTTTGATATAAGCTTATCTCTATCTGCAATGAACTCAGTATCTAAATCGATAACCACTAAATCTGCAATGCTGCCCTCAGCTACTCTACCTTTCCCAAGATTCAAAAGTTCAGACGGTTTATAGCTCATTTTGCTGATCAGCTCATTCAAACTCAATATCCCAGTCTTTACCAGATATGTGTAGCATACAGAAAAAGCCAGTTCGATTCCTGAAATCCCGTTGGCTGCTTTAATAAAATCACCCGGCTTATCAGATAGGCTGTGCGGCGCATGATCCGTTGCAATAACATCTATAGTACCATCCTTTAATCCCTCTCTTAGGGCTAAGACGTCCTGAAATCTTCTCAATGGTGGATTTACCTTAAAACTGGTATCGTGAGTCAATATATCTTCTTCAGATAGTGATAAATGGTGAGGTGTGACTTCACAGCTCAATTTAATTCCATTTTGCTTTGCTTTTCTAATAATATTAAGGGAACCTTCCGTGCTTATGTGGGCAATGTGTATTCCAGCACCTGTATGCTGCGACAGCACTGCATCCCTCATCACCTGCAATTCCTCCGCCAAAGCAGGTATCCCTTTTAAGCCCAGTCTTGTACAGGCTTCGCCTTCATTTATTACCCCGTCTCCGGCTAAGTCAATGTCTTCGCAATGATCTATTATAAGAAATTTCTTCTTTAAAGATTGCCTCAAGCCTTGAAGCATTATAGAATTATTCATCACGGGACATCCATCATCTGAGAATAAGCTGATACCTTCATCGCTCATTGCCTGGAGATCACATAGTTCATGACCTTTCTGTCCTAAAGTCAGTGCCCCTATAGGTATGACCTCTATCTTACTGCTCTTATCAATTATATCCCTCAATGCTTTAAGCGCGTTTATATTATCTATAACCGGTTTTGTATTTGGCATGCAGCAAATCGTCGTATATCCTCCCCTGGCTGCAGCCCTGCTGCCGCTCTCAACAGTTTCCTTATATTCATAACCCGGCTCCCTAAGATGACAATGCATATCAATAAAGCCGGGCACGACTGCATTTCCTCTCAGATCTATGCTNNTCTATTCGGGTTATCCTCCCATGCTGTATTAAAACATCAAACAATCCGCAGTAATCGTTTACACCGTCTGCCAGCATACAATTCTTCATCAATATTTCCATGTCTTACCTCCAAGCTTTCAAAAAAATAGAGCAGTCAATAAACTACTCATTTTCTACCAGTAAAACAATATCTCGTCCATCTATCTCATTTAAATTCACAATAACTTCCTCACTTCTTGAGGTAGGAAGATTTTTCCCAACATAATCCGCTCTTATTGGAAGCTCTCTATGACCTCTATCTACCAATACGGCTAATTGAATAGACACAGGCCTCCCATAATCCATTATGGCATCCATAGCAGCTCTGACTGTTCTTCCTGTAAATAAAACGTCATCTACCAAAACCACCTTTTTATCCTTTAAATCTAAATTTATAGCCATGATATCTGATTTTAACTCTACTCTTTTGCTTTCTAAATCATCCCTGTAATTTGTCACATCGATCTCTGCAAAGCTGACCGCCTGACCCTCTATAGATAAAATCTTGTTTGCCAACCTCGATGCCAAGGGCAATCCCCTTGTTTTAATCCCTAAAAAGCATATATTGTCTACGCCTTTGTTTTTTTCTACTATTTCATGAGCTATTCTGGTCAAAGCTCTGTTTATTGCTTTTTCATCCATCAATTCATTCTTAATGATCATATTCTCACCTCCTTCTTTTATATGAGGTATTCCTTGGTGGTCAAGGGATAAACTAAAAAAGTCTGCCCAAGGGCAGACATAGGTATACAAAGCACTATCGTTACCTTTCTTGCCTCACAGGACCAGATTAAAGGATGTTTTTATCATGTTACCATAGGTCAGTGCTATTGTCTAGATATTATGTTTTAGTTTTTCTAAAATATTAACAAAGTATTCAGGAAGCGGAGCACTAAATTCCACGTATTCACCGCTCCTGGGATGCATAAAGCCTAATATCTTAGCGTGAAGCATTTGACCCTTCAGCTTAAATCTTTGCTTTTTATATCCGTAAACCAGATCCCCTACTACAGGATGGCCTAAATATGCCATATGCACTCTTATCTGGTGGGTCCTGCCGGTTTCTAAGCTTGCTTCTACCAATGTATTAGCCTGAAAAAATTCTATTGCCTTATAATGAGTGACCGCCCTCTTTCCATTTTTGCTTACAACAGCCATCCTCTTCCTGTCCTTTGGGTCACGGCCTATAGGGGCATCAACGATTCCTCTATCCTCTTTCAGTCTGCCCTCAAGCAACGCAATATACTTTCTGTTGATGGAATGTTCTTTCAGTTGTCGTGATAAATCCATATGGGCTTCATTTGTCTTAGCTACTACTATCACTCCCGATGTATCCTTATCAATCCTATGAACTATTCCCGGTCTTATCACTCCGTTGATGCCGGATAGTCCCTCACATCTGCTCAAAAGGCCGTTTACCAGAGTGCCGCTGTAATTTCCATGGGCAGGGTGAACTACCATACCNNCCCTGAGGCTTGTTTATAACCAATAAATCATCATCTTCATATATCACATCAATATCGATATCTTCAGCTTTTACTTCTAAATTAACAGGGTCCGGCAGTATGATCGATACAGTATCTCCTACATTTAACTTATAATTTGCTTTCTTAGTTTTTTCTCCAACAAGAACCAACCCATCTTCTATCAACTTTTTTATATAAGTTCTTGAATGGCCCTCTACTCTCTCGGTCAAAAACACATCCAGCCTTTTATCTTTGTCTATATCCAGTGCATCTAAATTTATGGTATCCATAAAAAACCTCTCTATAAAGTGATGTTTTTGTTAAATATTAATAAACAACTCAATATTATGGCACCGCATACGATAGCCGAATCCGCCAAATTAAATACTGGCGGGAAAAATGTGAAGTGGATATAATCAACCACATATCCCAGCCTTATCCTGTCTATAAGATTTCCAATAGCACCGCCCACAATCAAAGCTAAGCATATTGTAATGCCTATATACCTTCTATTCAGCTTAAAAATGTAAAAGCATAAAACTAGAGAAATAATCAATATCAATATAATGAAGATTGTTCTGTTGCCTTTAAATAACCCAAAAGAGATTCCGCGGTTCTCAACATATGTTATGTAAAATAAGTTTTTAATAACCTCTAAACTTGAATGTGGCATTATTTCTTCAATAACTTTGATCTTTATAAATTGGTCTAAAGCAATTATTACTCCGATAATAATGATAGAATACAAAAACATACCCCCNNATTATAGCACAAGCCGGCAAAAAATGCGATTTTTATTCCAGCTGTTTTTTATATTGTTCGTTGCTTATGGACTCTACATCCTCCACATACCCCATGCTGTCATCTTTAGAAAAGGGGTTGTCAGAGGTTACATCATTGTAAACATTTACATCCTGCCAGGCATCTTCTCCGTCAAACATGACACTATCCTCCAGTGAATTATCCTTGAAAGACCTGCCGAAAGGCGGCGTCAGTATCTGTTCCTCAATAGGCCTGCCCTTTTCCTCATCATCTGTTTTGAACTTGAATTCATTCTCGCAAGAAATACACAGCCTTGCATATGGCAGGATATCAAGCCTTTCTTCTGCAATCTCTTCTCCGCAATGCTCACAGAATCCGTAAGAACCGTCTTCAATCTTTTTCAATGCATCATTGGCCTCACCGATAACAAATTTATCATTATTTCTAAAAGAAAAATTTTTTTCGGCTTCAAAGGTTTCTGTGCCTATATCTCCAGGATGGTTATCATAAGAAGATAATTCGCTGGTATTATCCTTAATGGATTCCCCCAGCCCCAGATGCTCCTCTGCAAGCGATTTCTCCCTCCCCTTTTTTATATCGATAAGCTTCTTTTCTAAGTCTTTGATCTTACTCTTGTCCATAATCGTGCCTCCTATAAATGATCTTGTACAATCTTGACTATTTCAGCGATAAACCCCCCTATAAAGGGTAAATTAAGCATTACAACCATACGCAAAAAATATAAGGCAAGGGCACCCAATAAGGTAAAGCCTACGGCCATTCCGAATCCCCGCGCCAACCCGGCGACAAAATTCATAAACAGCAGCCTTCTGGGCTTTGACATCATATCAACGTACTCGCCCAATTTTGCTTTTTCCAGCGCAAGAGCAATTTGCTCAACTCTTTCTTCTTTCATTTTTATTCCTCCAAAAAGTATTATTCCCCAAAATCTTTCTTTTAAAAAACAATAACATGATGTGCATATACATCATGTTATTGTTCAGCAATCGACATTAGCGCTCCCTTATATCCTTAAAGCAGCTTTCTACCTCGAGCAGCTTCTCCATTAATCTATCGAAATCATTAAAATCCAGGGATTGTTCTCCATCTGATAACGCCTGGCTGGGACATGGATGAACCTCAATCATCACTCCGTCAGCACCGGCAGCTAAGCCTGCCAAGGTCATGGGAAGGATAAGACTCCTCAATCCTGTGCCATGACTGGGGTCTATAATGACAGGGAGCATGCTCAATTCTTTGAGAAGAGGAACAGCAGATATGTCAAGAGTATTCCTTGTATAACTATCGAAGCCCCTTATGCCTCGTTCACAGAGCACAATATCACTATTTCCCTCCACAGCAATATACTCTGCTGCAAAAAGAAAGTCCTCAATAGTCGCTGCCAGTCCCCTCTTCAATAATACAGGCTTATCATACTTGCCTACTTCTTTAAGCAAAGCAAAATTCTGCATGTTCCTGGAACCTATCTGAAACATATCTGTATACGGATAAATCTTATCTATATCCCTGGGATCCATGATTTCTGTCACTACCGGCATTCCAGTAAGCTCCGACGCTTCTTTCATATATTTAAGCCCTTCGACTTCTAAGCCTTGGAAGCTGTACGGAGAGGTCCTTGGCTTGAAAGCCCCGCCCCTCAGCATGGAGGTGTTTTTCAGCTTGAGATGCTTTGCCGTATCTATCAGCATTTCTCTGCCTTCAATAGCACAAGGGCCCGCTATAACAGCAAAATTTCCATTTCCAAAAATCGCACTGCCTGCTTTTACTTGCTTTCTATTACAATTTTTCTTTATGCGCTTTAACTCCATAATATGTCCTCCCGCGTGTTCCATGAGCATAACTCCCAAACAAAAACTCTCTCAACCTCTTCAGGATGAAAGAGCATAGTCTATATCTCTTTAAAATAGGAATCCAGATTATTTAATTCAGATTCTAAAAAAGTCTTGTATCGGGTCTTGAAAATTTGAAGCTGCTTTCTCATTTCTTCATATTCCTTGTTAACTTTAATTACATTCTGATTTGCATCATCAATAATCTTTCTTTTGTTTTCATCTGATTCCCTTATTATTATCTCTGCTTCCTTCCTGGCATTAGCAATTATATCCTCTGAAGTTTTTTGTGCAATTATCAAGGTGTTCTTCAGGGTCTTTTCAATCTCCGAATAGCTTTCAAGCCTTTCATTGATAGAGTTGAGCTTATCCTTCAATTCGCTGTTTTCTCTATAAAGCTTTTCATAATCATTGACCACTTTATCAATGAATATATCTACTTCCTCCTCGCTGTAACCTCTAAAGCCCTTCTTGAACTCCTTATTGCGTATGTCCATAGGAGTCATCATGCAAATAACCTCCCGTTCATATATACTTAATTATATTAACTTTGATTCTATCCTTTTTCGTTGTTCCTATAACATTATCCAGCTTAACCCGGCCTTTACCTCTCCATGATATTACGTCTCCGACCCTTACTTCTTTTGAAGGGCCTCCTTCAGGTCTCCAGTTTACAAATACCTTAGAGCTTTTAATCGCTTCTGCAGCTGTTGTCCTGGATACTCCAAAGCCTGCAGCCAGGAGGCAATCCAATCTCAAAGAAGCAACAACCGCCGAAGTGCTTTTTTGTTCCTGCTCAAGCTCAGGCAGGTGGTCGCAATATTCAATATCTATACTTGCGCTTCCAACCCTTTCCAAATTATTTGCCAGGTAACCGGCAATATCTCTATGAACGAATACAAAAGCTTCATCATTATTCTGTATAATATCCCCAATCTTTTCTCTTCTTATGCCGGCACCTATCAGAGAACCCAGTATATCCCTATGATTAATTCTCCTATGGGATTTCCATGAAAGATGGAGTATGGCGATAGGGTACTCATCTTTATCAAGCTTAGCACCCTCGCAATATATCCCGCAGATTTTCCTCTCAGCTTCTTTATACCCTCCATAAAAATCTATTGAAATAGTTTTATCATTTCTAAAATAATCGTTTATTATGATTTGCTGCTTTGGATCCAAAAAGTCAGTAAAGCTTTGAGCCATTTTTCTGCCGGAGCTTTGCACCAGGTCTTCCAGCCTTTTTATAAACAGTTGTTCGTCATGCTTTGATTTTATANNTTTCTAGAAAATTAAAAACCAAATAAGCAATCAACGGCGAAAAATCTATCATTCCAGTGTTTATCCCAAGCCTGTCTATCATCCTTTGAAAAGGATCTAACAAGGGATCCGTAAGCTGATAAATAATATTTACTGCTTTATTATATGGACTTACCCTTATCCATGATAATGCTATTCTTATAAACATGAGAATATAAATTATGCTAAAAAACTTGCCCACTGACCAAATAAGTATCTGCTTCAAACAATATCACTCACAATCCTCTATTTTAACCAATCCATGAATTTTTCAAAATCAAAGCCCTCTTCACCAATATCTCCGATGCTCCCCATTATATCTACATTTGATGGGGCTGCAATGACAATACCATTAGATACTTTCTGTATGGTTCCATCAATAGCATATACCGCGCCGCTTACAAAATCCACCATTCTTCTGGCTATGTCTTTGTCAAGATTCTCAAAGTTTATAACTATCGGCTTTTTGTTCTTCAAATTANNCATCATCATAATTGGTAGGTTCAATAAGGACTAATTTCATCTGCCCCCCACCTGTCGGCATATTCACGATATTGCTTTTTCTGACAGGCTCCAAAACAGGTTTTTGAACGACATTCTCTGCTTCTTCCATTTCTTCGGCGTTTTCTCCAATTCCCATAAAATATAAAACCTTGCTCATTATCTTTCCTGCCATATGTAAACCTCCTATAAATTATAAATTCGTTTTCCAAATATTCCTGTGCCTACTCTGATCATATTAGAGCCTTCTTCTAAAGCTATCTTGTAATCATTTGTCATGCCCATAGATAGGAACTTCATCTCAATATTGCCGTAATCCCGCTTAGATAGTTCATCATATTTGCTTTTAAGGTTTCTAAATATAGATCTTGCCTCCTCGGCATCTTCAAAATACGGTGCGATGGTCATTAATCCCTGTACCCTTATGCTATCCAGCTTTGAAGCATATTCAATATAGCTGTCAAGCTCTTCTATGCCGATACCAAACTTAGTATCTTCGCGGGCTACATTTATCTGTATCAATATATTGGCGATGGTTTCAGCCTTCTTCGCCCTTTTGTTTATTTCATCCATCAGACTCAAGCTGTCAACAGAATGAATAAGCTTCACTTTATCTATTATATATTTTACCTTATTTGATTGTAAATGCCCAATTAAGTGAAAATTGGAAAGTTCCTTTAAATCTTCGTACTTGTCCATTATTTCCTGAACTTTATTTTCACCGATATCATTTATACCTGATGCTATAGCTTCCTTTATTCTCATGATGCCAATGGTCTTTGTCACTGCTATCAAAGTTATTTCATCATAATTCATCCCTTTTTTATTGCAAATTTCTTTTATTTCATTTTTTATTATTTCAATG
>DPSW01000116.1:0-945 GCA_003527145.1 Clostridiaceae bacterium
ATAAAGGATAAGGATAAAACAAGCAAACAGGAACATAAGGTACAGCCAAAGGTTTTGGATACCAGCGTCATAATAGACGGAAGAATAGCCGATATAGTAAAAACAGGATTTGTTGAAGGACCTTTGATCATACCTGCTTTTGTGTTGGAAGAACTCAGGCATATAGCGGATTCATCCGATGGCTTGAAAAGAAATAGAGGAAGACGGGGACTTGATATTTTAAACAAGATCCAAAATGACATGGAGATACCTGTCGAAATCATTGAAAAAGATTTTGAAGATGTAAGCGAAGTGGATACTAAGCTTCTAAAAGTAGCTCAATTATTGGGAGGCAAAGTTGTCACCAATGACTACAACCTTAATAAGGTTGCAGAATTTCAAAGAGTGCCTGTTTTGAATATTAACGAACTTGCCAATGCGGTAAAGCCCGTTGTTCTTCCCGGTGAGGAGATGACCGTACTGGTTATCAAGGATGGGAAGGAAACCGGCCAGGGTGTTGCATATCTGGATGATGGAACCATGATCGTAGTTGATGGAGGAAGAAAATTTATCGGTGATACTATCACTGTTGTAGTGACCAGTGTTCTCCAAACTGCGGCGGGCAGGATGATTTTCGCAAAGCCTAAATCTGCCGTTGATAAAGTTTCCTGAGCTATAGCCCGAGGAGGAGACTTATGAATACAGCCGTTATTTTGGCAGCCGGCAAAGGCACCAGAATGAATATGAGTATAAATAAACTATATTTAAACATCAAGGGCAAGCCTTTGCTTGCCCGCACCCTTGATGTTTTTTTTGCATGCAGTTCTATCCATGAAATAGTCTTGGTCATAAGGGAGGATGAAGACGAGCTTTGCAGGGAAAAGATCATATGCAATATGAAGAATAATAAACTCCTGAAGCTTGTTATAGGCGGAAAAGAAAGGCAGGACTCCGTATATAACGGTA
>DPSW01000116.1:1000-4562 GCA_003527145.1 Clostridiaceae bacterium
GTGGGGATGCCTGTGAAGGACACCATAAAGCGAGTCGGCGGAAATGGCTTTATATTAAACACGCCGGACAGATCCGGGCTATGGATTGCTCAAACTCCTCAAACCTTTGCACGGAATACCATAGTACAAGCCTACGAGCTCTCTTATAGGGATAAGGCAGTTGCCACCGACGATGCTATGCTGGTTGAGAGGATGGGACTGAGGGTCAGGATGATAAGAGGCAGCTATGATAATATAAAGATAACGACCCCAGAAGATATGGCGCTGGCCGAAGAAATATTGGAGTCCGGGAGGGTTGGAAATGTTTAGAGTCGGAAACGGATATGATGTTCATAAATTGGCGGAAGGCCGTAAGCTGATATTGGGCGGTGTGGAGATCCCTTTTGAAAAAGGTCTGCTGGGCCATTCGGATGCAGATGTTCTGGTCCACGCCATTATTGACGCATTGCTTGGGGCTTGCGGCGAAAGAGATATAGGGACGCTGTTCCCTGATACGGATTCGGCTTACAAGGATATTTCAAGCCTGATCCTGTTGGAAAGAGCAGCGGAGGAAGTAGAAAAGTCAGGATACAGGGTGTCAAATATAGACAGCATCATCGTAGCGCAAAAACCAAAGCTTTCTCCTTTCATTGATAACATGAAAAACAATATAGCTGCTGTTATGGATATAGAAGCAGGGAGAATCAACATAAAGGCCACCACCTCTGAAGGGCTCGGTTTCACAGGTACTGGTGAAGGTATGGCTGCCTATGCTGTCGCATGCTTATACTCGAATGAGGAAAGGTGATTATCTATGGCAAGATATAGAAGAAATATTTTTCTCGGAAATAGAGTGACAATACTGGCAATAATCCTTATTCTGGCAATGAGTTTTTTTCTGAAGCTTACAGTTCCGCTGGACAGCATCAAGACTNNAGTACATAAGCCATGAGTACATATATGAAGAAACTATAAAAGCTTCTCCTTTTAAATTTGCAAGAGGGAAGCAGGGCAGCGAAGAGGGTTTCAGGGTGTTGATCATGCGGAAGGATAAAAGAACGGAAGTTCCTGTGGAGGTATATATTTATAATGGCGGGGGAGAATATTTGAAATACCGGGCTGACTAATAATATGAAATAATATTTATTATCTATTGACACAGTGTGGCTTTTTTCTCATAATATTATATAAGCTAATAAATGATGCTGTGATCGGGAATAGTAAATTTGCTAATACCAGCAGAGATAAGCCTTCATCGGCTGAAAGGGGCTTTTGGGGACAGCAGATTGAAGTGCGCCCGTTAGCACCTGCGGTGAAATGAGTAGCCATGGGCGGCAGAGCCGTTAAGGTTGTGAGCAAATAAAGAGTGGAACCGCGTCATATGTCGCCTCTTAGCGAGGCGGCTTTATTTATTTAACGCTGGAGTAACATTGCTATGAAAGCCCTGCTTAGTTGTCATCCTGAAGGCNNAAGGCTTTGCCTGAAGGATCTTATTTAGATTCTTCAGTCGCTTCGCTCCTTCAGAATGACAGAAAATGCTTTCATTTATCGTGATTCGTATACCGCATGAGAATTCAGTGTTGACTAGAAATTCATTCAAATAGTGGAGGGATAAAAATGAAAATATTTAATACCATGAGCAGAAAGAAGGAAGACTTTGTTCCTATGGTGCCGGGTGAGGTGAAAATATACTCCTGCGGGCCAACCGTATATAATTATTTTCACATTGGGAATGCCAGACCTTTTATAATATTCGATATTTTGAGAAGATACTTGGAATATAGAGGATATAAGGTTACCTTTGTACAGAACTTTACCGATGTTGATGATAAGATAATCAAGAAAGCTAAAGAGGAGGGCATAACCGAGAAAGAAGTTGCGGACAAATATATACAAGAATATTTCAAGGATGCTCAGGGCTTAGGCATCAGAAAAGCCGATCATCACCCAAGAGTTACGGAATTGATACCCGATATAATAAATGTTGTAAAAAGGATAGAAGACAACGGCTTTGCCTATGAGGTCGACGGGGATGTATATTTTGATACGGCAAAATTCAATGAGTACGGCAAGCTGTCCAAGCAAAACCTGGAGGAGCTGGAGGCCGGAGCACGAGTTGATGTAGGAGAGGTAAAAAGAAATCCTATGGATTTCGCGTTATGGAAGAGCCAGAAGCCGGGGGAACCTGCCTGGGAAAGCCCATGGGGCTTGGGAAGACCTGGCTGGCATATAGAATGCTCTGCCATGGCCATGAAGTATCTGGGAGAGACCATAGACATTCATTCCGGGGGGCAGGATTTGATTTTTCCTCATCACGAGAATGAGGTAGCACAGAGCGAAGCAGCTACAGGCAAGCCATTTGCAAGATATTGGATGCACAATGGCTTCATAAATATAAACAATGAAAAGATGTCAAAGTCTTTAAATAACTTTTTCACTGTGAGAGATATAAGCGGGATGTATGATTTAGAGGTTGTAAGGCTCTTTATGATCTCCTCTCATTACAGAAGCCCTATAAATTTCAGCAAGGATTTGCTGGACAGCATTAAAAGCAGCTTGGAAAGGCTTTATATTGCAAAAAGCAATCTCATGCATTTGCTTGAAAACGCAGAAGACAATCCTGAAAGCCAGGAAGATAAGGACTTAAAGGCTAAGCTCCTGGCGCATAAAGAAAGCTTTATTGCGGCGATGGATGACGACTTAAATACTGCCGATGCAGTTTCCGCCATATTTGATTTGGTGAGGGATGTGAATTCCAATATAAACGAAGGCTCATCAAAGAATCTGGTCAAGTTTGCATTTGATCTGTATATGGAATTGGCAGGGGTGCTGGGCATTCTCAATAAAAAAGAGGAAAGCCTTGATGATGAGATTGAAAAGCTCATTGAAGAAAGGCAGCAGGCCAGAAAGGATAGGAATTGGACTTTAGCGGATAAGATAAGAGACGATCTGAAGGATAAAGGCATAATACTTGAGGATACTCCCCAGGGAGTCAAATGGAGAAGGGCGTAGGTATATGGATAAAAAGGAAGGGCTTATAGAGCATGATGCGGTGAACAATGAATATGCCGGATATGTCAAGGTAATGGAAAGTGATGTTATGAGCCGGGTAAAGCTAACGGATATCCAAATGTATAACCCTGCGATCCTTGCATATATAGGTGATTCTGTATACGAGCTTTTTGTAAGAACTTTGCTGGTTTCCAAAGGCAGTGTGCAGGTTTCGAAGCTCCACAAAAAAGCCATTGCCTTTGTTAAGGCTAAGGCACAGGCAGAAATGGCAGATAAGCTGGAAGAATACCTCAATGAAGAAGAAAAAGACATAATAAGAAGAGGCAGAAACGCCAAGACTACTTCCATGCCTAAAAATGCAGAATTAGCGGACTACAAACATGCTACCGGCTTCGAGGCCCTCTTAGGCTATCTTTATCTCAATAGCCGCATGGATAGGCTTATGGAGCTCTTGCACCTCATCACTGAGATAAATCAGGAAAGTATATAGAAGTCAGGGGATTCCTTGCGGGTGTAGGAAAACGGGAACCACAGATTTACACGGAAAAAGTTTTATTTTTCATATTATATA
>DPSW01000248.1:0-152 GCA_003527145.1 Clostridiaceae bacterium
TATTTTTTCATTTTCTACAGTATCTGTCACCTGATACACCTCGCCAAATATAAATAATCTTTATTTTAGATAATTCTACAATTACGAAGTAAGAATCCTATAACCATTCCTTTCAAATCAGCGCATGGACGCGCGGCAATGCACTATCTGTA
>DPSW01000248.1:165-2573 GCA_003527145.1 Clostridiaceae bacterium
GTTGCTTGCCAACCGGTGAAGGGATGAGGTGCGGCAGACTTCATGCTCGCTCTATAGAGTTCTACTGCATGCCCTTGCTTCCCGCACCCCTGTGCAGAAACATTGTTATACGATGGGCCGAGCCCCGCAAAGACAAAAGCAGCAAGGATGCTGCGACCTCAAATTTTCTCTTATTCGTAATATATAAAAATTGCGAACTTACTTACTTCATATTATGCTCATTAGCTTTGATTAGTATCTTCCTTGAATATAAATAATATTCCTTTTTCGCACAAGGTAGCTGCAGGAACTAACTGTCTGCAACAAGGTATTAGAAGATGTGGCTATTACTTTTCTCTAGCAATCCTTAGTATGATATAAAGAATATGTCTTGCCGGTTATACTAATAAGCGTTATGTTTAATAAATACTCTGTCCTTAATAAAGATTACCTAACAAGCAGCACTAATTACCTTCTCCATAAAAATAATATCGTGCTTATTTCCTTGGTCATCTGTCCAATAGTCCTTTATTCTTTCGATTTCTTCAAATCCAAGTTTTTTATACAACCTATATGCCCTAATATTATCATGAATTGTATCTATCTCTATTTTATTTAGGCCAAACTCTGAAGTTAAATAATCAATGAAGAGGGATAAAGATTCCTCACCTAGTCCCTTTCCCTGATAGCTAATTTCTGATATCTTAATTGCAATTCTACACTTTTTGTTTTTTAAATCCAATTCTCCATATTGAAGCTCACCAATTTCATTATCAGTTTTAATATCTGTAATAATAAACATTCTGCTTTCCAATATAGCATTACCATCACTGAGTTGCTTTTCAAATCTTGAAAAAAGACTTGATTCAGTTATGCCCATACCATTTATAAAACCCATATCTTTCATGAGTGAACCATCATTCCACCATCTTGTTATAATTGGAATATCTGAATAATCTAACGTTCGTACCCTTATACGATCAGACTCAAATATTATATTCTTCATAGTTAGCCTCCTCATTCTACATTTTATACCATTGTCCAAAGTCTTGTTTTCCTCACTAGACCCACAAAGAACTGCCTTGATATCTCCATGTCTTCGTTAAGGTAGGATAGCCAGTTACCTGGCTGCCGTCGACTCCTTTCCCATGTAGACAGCTTTCCCGTCCTCAGAGTACTATGTTCCCTGTACCTTGTAGTACCTCTGCTTTACGTTTGACAGTACCTACCTGCTTTNNAGGTAAGGGACACTCCCAAGTTCTTGTACGGTTCTCTTCCAGCATGCCACACTCTCTGACCCCGGTGGAATCTACGAGGGCTCACCATATCGCCCTTTTCATATTCGCTTCCGTTATGTATAAAGCGTCGCCTTCCACTTTTTGTGCATTTGATGGGGCTGAATCGTCTCAGGAAGTGCGGTCTTCCCTACGGCCTATTGGATTCGCTGTCTACGCTTCGCCCTTAAAGTTACCAGACAGGACGCAAGACTCGCTACTGGTGGGTGGTTAGCCCTTGCCAGATAGAAACTTTAATTTTATCAGAACCGCCAAGCTTTGCTTGGCCCACTAACGTTTTGCATGATGTCGAGAGGCCCACAAAGCCACAGCTCATCAAAGAGCCATGTCCCTTGAATTTAGTAAAACCTTAACTATATTTTCATTTCATAGTTAATGCCTGTAATTTTAAATCCGATACTTGTATAAAAATTTATAATTGCATACTAACAAAATTCCACAACCCGACTTACTAAATCACACTATAAACGGTGCTCCTCCACCCCCGATGTCAGGCAACGTTGTTGCATCACCGACATGCCTGAGCCTTAGATAACTTCTATCTTGGTGAAGNNGTCATGCTGTGTTAGAGGATGATTCTCCTATTTTTTCAAAATGACTATTTTCATTTACTATTTATCATAATTATGATATAATTTAATCATAATTAGTATAGCGAGGTGATATTTATGCCGAAAATTCTTCCTATATCTGATCTAAGAAACAATTTTAATACTATTTCTGAAACTTGTCATAAAGAAGCTGAACCTGTATATATTACGAAAAATGGCAAAGGCGATTTAGTAGTAATGAGTCTAGCACACTATGAACAAATTAAAGCTAAACTTGATTTATATGAAAAAATAGCTGTTGCAGAAATTGAAAAAGCTAATAATGCTCCTACTATTACTCATGAAGAATTTATTAATTCCTTAAGGAGTAAGTATTATGTCTGATTCATTTAAAATTATATATTATCCTTCTGCTACGGAGGACATCACTAGCATTTTAGATTATATATCTATTGATGATCCTCCTGCTGCATTAAAGCTAATTGATAAAATAAATGCATCGGTTGGCTCTTTATCTTTATTTCCATATAAAGGAGTTGTCCCTAAAGACTTTTATCTGAAATCAAAAGGTTATAGAATGCTA
>DPSW01000169.1 GCA_003527145.1 Clostridiaceae bacterium
GCTTTGGAATTATAGGAAAGCTCAATGAATCCATAGCACTATATTGCCAATTTCCGAAATTTATTTTTATAGTAACATCATTTACCGTTTGATATGAAATAATGCGATTCAGCTTTGACTTATAAATGGAATCAGGTGAGTTTTTTATAGTGTCCAGAGTGAACTTCACATCCTCTGAGGTCAATCTCACTCCATCGCTCCAATGCAAGTTTTCTTTCAGCTTCACCACAGCCTGGCCTGTACCCTCTGCGAAGCTGATATCATCAGCCAGTACGAGCACGGGCTTTAAAGCATTATTATACTCTACAAGTCCATTAAACAAAAGTTTTGTGAGATCACCATAGCTTCTGCTGTTTACCAGCAAAGGATTAAAGGTTAAAGGTTCAATGCAGCCAATGCTGATCACTCCGCCTTTGCCCGGTTTCTCATCTTCTATGTGCACCTCAGTCCCTCCCTGAATTTCAGGTTTAGAACATGATACCGCAAGAAGTAAAATGATGATTAATAATGCTATAGGAAAAATTTTTCGCTTCATAAAATAATTCTTCTCCTTGGTATACTATTTAAGCCTGATAAGCTTAGGATTCTCCACCCTGCCCGGGATTCTTCCCCTCTTTGCAATAGGCTTACCCTCAATCTCCTTGAGGTCCATGGTCATATCAATCGCTGATGCTCCTGATATATAGCTTCCTATTCCGAAGGAATCTGCACCCGCTTCGCTCAAGAGCTTTATCTTGTCAGGGTACAGGCCTCCGGAAACGAATATCTTCACTTCATTATAGCCTTCCATATCAAGACGGGCTCTCACTTCCTTCACCAGTTCTGCCGTCACTCCTCCTCTTTCGCTGGGAGTATCCAGTCTGATGCCATAGAGATTTCCTCCCAAAGCCTTTGCTACCCTCAGTGCCTCTTCTGCTTCATCTTTAAATGTGTCGATAAGAACAATCCTTTTGTGGTCTTCAGGCATTGTATTGTCATATGCCTGAGCAACCGACACAGTATCTCCTGCGATCAAAAACGATGCATGGGGTAAAGTCCCTGATGGCTCTATGCCTAATAGCTTAGCCGCCAATATATTGCTGACTCCGTTAGCGCCTCCGATAAAAGNNAAAGCAGCTCTTTCCATCACCGGAGCCACAGAAGGGTGGACATGTCTTGATCCGAATACGATGAAGGACTTATCCTTGCAGGCTTCTCTGCACTCTCTTGCAGCGGTCGCCCAGCCGCAGGAGCTTGCAAGGATACCCAGCAATATTGTTTCATATATGCATATCTCCCTGTATGACCCTATAATTCTCATTACCGTTTCTTTGCCTTCGAAGCTTTCACCTTCCGGCAGCGCCCATATTTCCAGATCTTTATTTTTTAAGGCATTAAAGGCCTCTTGTATTCCCGCAAAAATACCGGGTTTCCTTGGAAAGATTTCTGCCGTAACCGTCTTATCGGCTATTCCCATAGAGTCTAAAATATCTACAGTTCTCACGAAATAAATATCTGTAGTATATCCATCCAGAATTTCCTGCTCGCCGGCAGAATGAATTTGCCTGTTGGGGTCTAATTCAATTTTTTTTACATCAGCTAAATTTCTTATTTCAGCCAATCAATTTCATTCCTTTCATTTGTTAATTAGATCTCTATATATCTTATTGTACATCTTGTACGCTCTGTTGATCTTTTCAACATAAAGCTTCGTTTCTGCAAAGGGTATGTTCTTCAGCGTCACCCCGTCATCACTGTAATCGGCGTCCTTCAACCACTTGCTCACATTACCCTGACCGCCGTTGTATGCAGCCAGGACCAACTTTATATCTCCATCATAATACTTAAAAAGATAGTCCAGGTACCAGCATCCCATTTTTATATTTATCTCCGGGTCATACAACATTTCCTCGCTAAAATTTGTTACCTTAAGCTTCTCTCCTATCCACTCCCCTGTTGACGGCTTTATCTGCATTAAACCCAAAGCCCCTTTAGAGGATCTGGCATAGCTGTCATAACCGCTTTCAACCTTGATTATGGCAGCAATCAGATATGGGTCCAGGCCATACGAGTCAGCATATTTGACTATAATATCCCTGTACCCGATGGGATATATAGCATTCAACAGCTTGGGAATGTTTAAGCCTAGTATGTACAAAACTATAACTGCAAATATTATAACAAATAATCTTCTCGCTTTTCTGCTATTGATCAACAGTTTCTCCCCTTTTGACTGTACTTAGTGCAGTATGCCATAACTGCTTTATTTCTTCCTTCAACTCTTCCAGGCCTTTTGTATTATATATGATTACGTCTGAATGCTCAGCTTTCTTTTCATCGCTGAATTGAGCATTTATCCTGTTTTGTGCATCTTCATATGAAAATCTATCCCTTTCTATGAGCCTATGTAATTGCGTCTGCTTATCTACAGAAACAAGCCATACACTGTCACATAATGAATTCAGTCCCATCTCAATCAATATCGCTGCATCTATAACAATAACCTCCGCACCATCAGCTCGGAATTCTTCAATTATTTCTTTGACTTTCCCAATTATATTAGGGTGAGTTATAGAATTCAACTTTCTTAGTTTTTCGCCATCAGAAAAAACAATATGCCCAAGTGCTTTTCTATTTATTTCACCTCTAGGAAGCAATATTTCGTCTCCAAAATACTGAACTATTTCATTATATGCTTTTTCTCCCTTTTGCACAACACTTCTTCCTACTTCGTCAACATCTATGATGTATGCGCCAAATTGCTTAAGGATAGAAGAAACTGTGCTTTTACCGCTTGCAATGCCTCCGGTTAACCCAATGATCATCAAATCGCCTCCGAAAATACTATAAATACCTTATTTTGTATCGTACCAGCTCATACCGGCATTGACATCTACAGTAAGAGGTACTCTTAGTGTAAAGGCTTTTTCCATCTTTTCCTTTACGATTTTTTTCACTTCTTCCACCTCATCCTTATAGGCTTCTACAATGAGCTCATCGTGTATCTGCAATATAAGCCTGGATTTCATCCTTCTCGCCTTTAATTCCTTGTAAACGCTTACCATAGCAATCTTGATAATATCTGCCGCACTTCCTTGGATGGGAGTGTTCATAGCCATTCTCTCCCCAAAATTCCTCTGCACGGCATTGGAAGAAGATAGCTCGGGGATATATCTTATCCTGTTTAATATCGTAGTTACATATCCCTTCTCCTTGCCCTCTTTTACAATGTCCTCCATATATTTTTTTACCAAGGGATATCTATCAAAATAATTATCTATATAAAGCTTTGCTTCTTTTCTCGGAATCTTTAAATCCCTGGATAATCCAAAATCGCTTATACCATAGACTATCCCAAAATTCACCGCTTTGGCCCTGCTTCTCATGAGGGGGCTGACCAGATCGCTATCTACCCCGAAAACTTCGGAAGCTGTCCTTCTGTGAATATCCTCGTTGTTGATAAAGGACTTTATCAGGCCTTTATCCCCTGAAATATGAGCCAGAACTCTAAGCTCGATCTGGGAATAGTCTGCATCGACCAGGACATAATCTTCATTCTGAGGTACAAAGACCTTCCTTATCTCTCTGCCGTTTTCAGTCTTTACAGGAATGTTCTGAAGATTGGGCTCCGTGCTGCTGAGCCTTCCTGTAGCTGTAACTGTCTGATTGAACTTAGAATGTATCTTGCCTGTTTTTTCGTTTATTATATTGATCAAACCTTCTACATAGGTTGACTTTATTTTGAGAAGCTGCCTATACTCCAGCAGCTTTTCAATGATCGGGTGCTTATCGGAAAGCTGTTCTAAAACCTCTACATCTGNNATCTGTAGAGTAGCCTGTTTTTGTTTTCTTAATAGGAGGCAGCATAAGCTTCTCAAATAGTATTACGCTCAGTTGTTTTGTAGAATTGATATTAAACTCTTCTCCTGCGAAGCCGTATATCTCCTCCGTGAGCTTTGAAAGCTTTTCCGAATACAATGCAGACAGCTCTAAAAGCCTTTCTTTATCTACCTTGAAGCCCTCATGCTCCATATCTGCCAGCACTTCTATCAGCGGCACCTCCACCTCGTTGTAAAGCTGCTCCATGTTCATCTTTGCTATGTTTTCTCTTATGGGATCGATCAATTCGGCAATCGCTTTGACACTGCTGCAATAGTTTTGCCTGATGTCACCCTCTTTGCTTTCATAATCCTTTATCTCGGTTCCGAAAAATTCGCTATAGATATTCCTCAGCTTATAATCAGGCTTTGACGGATTCAGCAAATATGCTCCTATCATGCTGTCAAACTTCACATTTTCAACATTGATGCCTATATTTTTTAACGATACCAGGTCAACCTTAATGTCATGGCCTGCCTTTTCAATGTTTTCGTCCTCCATAACATCTTTAATAAAAGGTATTGATATTTCATCAACAGCAATAGAGTATTGCCTGCCTTCAGCAGACACATATATATAGTCCGGCACGCCATGAGGGCTTTGAGAAGCCTTAAAAACGATTCTGCCTTCCTTGGCAAATTTCACTAAAAGCTGCTTTATCTCAACTTCCCCTTTGATTTCATTGACGACAATATCCTGTTGTGAGCCTTCAATTTCCTTCCTGGCAGGATAGCTTTTCATTTTATCCAGAAGGCTTTTAAAGTTCAGCATGCTGTATAATTCATACAAAGCCTCGTAATTCGGCTCTTTATATGTAAGATCCTCTAAAGGTGCATCTATGGGCACCTCTGTCACTATGGTAGCCAGTCTTTTTGAAAGCCGCGCCATTTCTTTATTGTTTTCTACATTCTCGCGTACTTTATTTTTCTTAATGCTTGCAGTATTCTCCAGCAGATTCTCAACTGTACCGAATTGCTTGATGAGCTCTAAAGCAGTTTTTTCCCCTACACCGGGCACACCGGGTATATTGTCTGATGCGTCTCCCATAAGGCCCTTGAGATCGATCACCTGCTCAGGAGTAACGCCATATTGTGAAATAAGCTTTTCCTTATCATATTCCTCCATCTCGCTTATGCCTTTTTTAGTCATAAGAACGTGAATGTTCTCATCGATAAGCTGAAAAGCGTCACGATCCCCTGTAACTATCAATATATCTACATCATGTTTGCTTGACTTCTTAGATAGTGTCCCGATTATATCATCCGCTTCAAAGCCTTCTATTTCAAGTCTTTTAATATTCATAGCATCGACAACCTTTTTCAGATATGGTATTTGTTCCGCCATATCTTCTGCCATCTTCAGCCTTTTTGCCTTATATTCTGCATACTCCTTATGCCTGAACGTAGGCCCTTTAAGATCAAAAGCTATAGCCATATACTTTGGTTTATAGCCTTCAATCAGCTTATTTATCATATTTACAAAGCCGTATATAACATTTGTATGAAGCCCATCTTTATTGGTTAAAGGCGGTAGAGCATAAAAAGCTCTGTGCATGAGGCTGTTGCCATCTATTATAATCATACTATCCTTTTTCATTCCTCAATATCCTCCAAATTTAGTTTAATCTTATTATTTCCATACGTTTTCTAAAAACCCTTTATATTGTGTTAAAAAAATCGGATTCTGAAGAATCCGATTAGGTAAGTATCTATTATCAGCCTATTTTATTTTCTTAGGGCGGACTTTAAGCAGAATTAAATATGAAATAAGCGAAATAATTGCCAGGATAAATATATACGGGAGTGCAGTGACCGCATATATAAACAGCCCCTCTGCACCTCTGAGTATATTGTTTATGGCTCCATAAAACCCTTTATAAGCTTTTGTCCAAATAGTAGGAATATTTAATGTCTCCAGCTTGCCTGCTTTTATTTCCTTCAAGCTTACATATAAGGAAGACAGGCTTACTTGTTTATCCCACCGCTTTATATCCGTTGACATCAGATCTATATCGCTTCTGACCCGGTTTAGCTCATTTTCAATTTTGAGTATCTCCTCTACATTCTTTGCCATACCTACAAGCTCTCTGAGCCTGTTCTCCTGCACTTTCAAATTCTCGACTCTTGTTGTTGTGTCATAATATTGTTCGGTAATATCTACAGAATTTGTATTATGGTTTATGACCTCACCCATGGTTTTTATCTCTTCCACGGTCGAGCTGAATTTAGCCGCCGGTATCCTCAAGGTTATGCTTCCGGTTTTTAATTTATCGCTCTTGCCTTCGGCTCCGTAGTATACGTTATTGTCCA
>DPSW01000313.1:0-580 GCA_003527145.1 Clostridiaceae bacterium
TTACACCGGCAGCATCATACATCACCACTAATGCAAAGCAGAGGGTAATAGCAAAGGAGGTGGAATCCCAACCGTTTATTTTTCCCACAGAAGTAGCTAAAGCAGTTACAAAAGATGTATGTGAGCTGGGCATACCGCCGGAGCCCACAAATCGTGTCAGATCCAGCTTCTTATCTTTATATAGAGTAAGGCATATTTTCATGAATTGAGCTATAAACCATGCTGTAAAGCTCGATAATAGCACTTTGTTTTCGGAAATCTTTATAAAAAAATTCAAAAACAGTCCTCCTTTATTATGCATCCCTGCATGCTATAAAATCTGCAAGCTCCATTAGAAGTTTAGCCCTGCTGCCATATGCCCGAAGCGCTTGCTTAGCATCATAAACGGTTTCTGTAAGCAGCTTCTCAGATTTTGCGAGGCCATAATAAGTAACATAAGTAGATTTATTTTCCTTGGCATCTTTTCCTATAGTCTTCCCCATCTTCTCCTTTGTTCCTACTACATCCAGAATGTCATCAGATATCTGGTAAGCTCTTCCAAGCTTTTCTCCGTATAATCTGATCCTTTCCATATCTTCTT
>DPSW01000313.1:601-2920 GCA_003527145.1 Clostridiaceae bacterium
TCATAATAGAGATCTATTGCCTGTCCGCCAATCATCCCATAAATTCCTGCTGCCTTGCTGATAATGGAAGCAGCCTTAATCCTGGATTCTGTCGGATTGCTGATTATGCAATCAAGCAATATTTCATAGGCATTATTTAACAGACCATCCCCGGCCAAAAGTGCAAAGCCTTCGCCATAAACCTTGTGGTTCGACAATCTGCCCCTCCGGTAATCATCATTATCCATGGACGGCAGATCATCATGTATCAATGAATAGGTATGTATAAGCTCTATGCAACAAGCATATGGCACAACCTCATCCATTGGCCCGTCAAATAATTGGCATGACATAATTGCCAGAAGCGGGCGCAATCTCTTACCTCCACCCAGCAGGCTGTACTTCATTGCCTCTTCTATAACCGGCAAGCCCGAATCTGCCGGATATAACAAGTTCAAATGCTTCTCTATAACCCCTGAATATTTCTCTATAAATTGACTAATATCCATAAACTACTCCTTCAATTCATTATATATATCAGTTTCTTTATAAACATCATTATCATTTATTATTTTAACGATTTTTCCTTCAGCTTCTTCTAATTTTTTATTGCAATAAAAAGATAGCTTTATCCCTTCATTATAAGCTTCCAAAGCTTCATCTAAAGTAAGATTCCCATTCTCAAGGCAATTAACAATTTCCTCAAGCCTTTTCATGGCCTTTTCAAAACTCAATCCATTACTCATATTCAATCCCCTTCACAAATTGTTCTAACTGTGACGGATACATATCCATCCTTTAGATAAATATTTAATGCATCACCGTTATGTATCATTTTTATCGTTTTTACCAATTCTCCGGTTTTTTCTTTTTTTACATAGGCATAGCCTCTGTTCAAATAAGAAGCCGGATTCAATATGTTAAGCTTTTCATTATGTAAATATAAATTATTCCGATGGACTTCAAGAAGATCTCTCATAGCTATATCAAGACCTTCCTTCATGTTTTGCAGCGACTGCCTCAAATTGAGGATCTTAGTCTCCGTGTATCGAATAGAGCTCGTACTTGTCAATTTATTCAAAAGTATCTTCTTGTCTCTGATATAGGAAAGCATAGAGGCATAAATATGGCTTTGCAGCTTATTGATATAAGAATATAACTGCTGCTTGTCGGGAAAAACCAGCTCTGCAGCCGCTGAAGGCGTAGCAGCCCTTACATCAGCAGCAAAATCCGCTATAGTAAAATCAGTTTCATGACCGACTGCCGAGACTACGGGTATATCCGATTCATATATGGCTCTCGCTATAATTTCCTCATTAAAGCACCATAGCTCTTCGATTGATCCACCGCCCCTGCCTACTATTATAACATCTACTTTATTAAATCTATTAAAGTAATTTATTCCTTCACATATTTCTTCCGATGCCTTCTCCCCTTGAACCAAAGCCGGATATAAGTAAATATCTATATTGGGATTCCTTCTCCTGCCTATTGATATCATATCTCTTAGTGCGGCGCCTGTAGCAGAAGTCACTATGCCAACCTTTCCAGGCAGCAAAGGAAGAGGCTTCTTATGCTCCTTATCGAAGAGGCCTTCAATTTCCAATCTATTCTTTAACTGCTCATATGCTTTGTATAACTCGCCTGCACCCTCTGCAATCATACCTTCAGCATATAATTGATATTGGCCGTCTCTCTCAAATATTGACAAATATCCCCTAACAATAACCTGCATGCCTTCTTCAGGCAAAAATTTCAACCTGCTGAAGCTGCTCTTGAACATCACACATTTAATTCTGGATTCTCTATCCTTTAATGAAAAATAAACATGTCCTGAAGAATGTATTTTCAGGTTTGATATCTCTCCCTTTACATAAATATGAGACAGCAAAAGATCTCTTTCTAACAGCTGTCTAAGGTATAAATTTACCTCGGTGACAGTAAAAGCTTTAATATTCTCCATTTAGCCCTCCAGCTTCTCTCTCAGATTCTTTTTTGCATAAACTGCACAGCCCAGAGCATTATCGGTGGCACACCTTTTATGGGAAAAAACAGGCTNNTAAATACTCAATAATTGTGCTGTTTGATGAAACCCCTCCGATGAAAAGAACATCCTCCCACCCTATTAAGCTCTTTGAATTGACGAGAGTTTCTTCAACCGACTTTGCAATACATAAAAATACAGCTTTTGAAAGCTTAGCCTTATCATATTGCTTTGATTTAATGATTTTTTGCGCAAAGGTTTCTGGCCCTGAAAAACTAGCATAGCTATCTTTAACTGAAAAAGGGATAGATATATCCACTTCTTTTTCTGATTCAGACAGCATGTCCATCTCTTTT
>DPSW01000452.1:0-726 GCA_003527145.1 Clostridiaceae bacterium
CAGGACGATTGCGAATTTCTTCAGGGGATTCAGAGTAGAGTCCCTCAAATAAAATCTTTCGATAACTGTCATAAACATGTACTAATTTAGCATTTGGGAACTTTTGTGTAATATAATTTGCAGTGACTATTGAGGTTTGAGTTAATCCCCATATAGAGTATTTATATTCTTTACTTTTATCGGTAAAATGACTATCTATATATTGCTTTATTGATTCAAAGCCATCTACGATATACTCTTTCTTTTCTCTTTGTTCATAAAACCAGCTAAGTTCGTATATAGATTCATACTTATTATATGTTTCGCGTAATCGGTTCATGGTTATTTGAAGAGTCCGTTTTTTATGTTCTTCATATTCTATTGGTTCTGGATACCAAGNNTATAAAGGAATAAGTCTTTCTAACCACCCATGACGATAAGAAATATGATTCCTTGCGACTATTACCGGTATTCCCGCAGCCATGCATGGCACGGAGCAATGCAACAGCCCTGTTATGACTAGCTTAGCTTCATTTTTATATCTATTATAGTATTCCTGCATTAATGCTTTAGGATCATCAACCTTCTCATGCAGATGTGTAAGAAATTCTGCATTTTCCATTAATTCATGAGGAATATACGATAATATTTCGGAATCGACATCAACAATGAACACCTTACTAAATGTCTTTCCTTCACTTGATCTTTTCGGCAGAGTAGCAGTAATGCATCCATGTAAATATGCCT
>DPSW01000452.1:754-1016 GCA_003527145.1 Clostridiaceae bacterium
CCTTTTATAAGGGTTAATCCTAAAAACACAGGAATTATATGATCAGAGAAGCGTCCACAAACACCATCTTCAATATAGTCAACTAAAGGCATGGTGACAGGTAGAACAACATATTCACCTTTATATGTACTGATTTCATTCTTATCTATATAAATAATTTCCTCTTTAGGAATCCCCATTCGTTCATATATTTCATCTATTGCAATCAGTTGCATGTTATCACCAAGATTATTTATGCTTTTTGCATAGAATTTATAATTAG
>DPSW01000452.1:1052-5691 GCA_003527145.1 Clostridiaceae bacterium
CGGATCACAGTTAATACATTCTTGTTAAATCCACCAGTTTCAAATATTACTTTGAACATTTATAGACACCCTTTCATCCTCAAAATTCCCTTGCCGAAGTCAATGAAAGGTTCCCAGCCAAGCTCATTTTTAATTTTATCCACATTTACTCTGAGTTCTACAGTGTCCGAAATCACATGTAAACCAAAATCCAACTCCACATCTGGATTTATCAAATTTCTTGCTTCCATGACAAATTCTTTAAGTGGACGGCTCTCACCATAAGCCAAATTAAAAGATCCGCATTTACTTTTTTGGCCTAATAGATAAAGAGCAAATGCAGCATCCTCGGCATATAAAAAATCCCATTGCTGTGTACCTTTTGTAAGTTTGGGCGTTTCGTTTTCTTGAAAGCACCTAAACAAATAGGATATGAGTGTATTCGGATTGTCTCCTTCACCATAAACACTGAACACTCTAATCCACGTAAGCGGCAAAGCTATTTGCTCAGACAGAACCTTTAGGATATTATAACAAGCAAGCTTACAGGCCCCATAAGCAGTATTGGGGTTAAGCGGATGGTTTTCATCTACTTGCTCATGACATATTCCATATTCCGCCTGTGAACCTGTCATAATAAATTGTTTGACATCTAATTTATGCGCCGCTTGCATGGCATTGACTGAGTATATGATGTTTTTAGTCTGGGAAGAAAAATCGTTTCTCGCACCCTCCCATGCAAGATGGTAAAAAACATCTGCCATTTTAACATGCTTTGGTAGTTCAGAGATTTTATCCATGCCAAGTTCAATTATCTCTATCCCTTGAATGTGATTTAATCGCTCACGTCTTCTAGAGTTTTTCCTTACTAACACATAAACAAAAACACTATTTTTAACAAGTTCTTTAAGTAACCAGTGACCCAAAAAGCCTGTCCCACCTGTTAATACTGCCGTTTTCATTAAAAACACACCTCATTGATATAATTTTGTATTGCTTCTTGAGTTTCATTCANNACGACCTGATTTTAAAACATTAACAAAAAGCTTTGCGCTATTGCCATCGCCGAAATAGTTAGAAACACATTTATGCCTAGCGGTTTGCTTAATACAAGATAAAATTTCATTCTCTTTCTCTCTAGAATGTTGTATGTTTCTTAAATAAGAATTTTGATACCTTCCGTATTGCCTTGTCCCAATATCTATAGCAGGTATCCCATAAACACAAGCCTCACGTATTCCGGCACTTGAATTACCAATGATAAAAAGCGAATTCTTTAAAAGACTTAAAAAGTCTTCAAAGGGCAATGATGGGAATAATTTATATTTTTTATTAAATTTTAGCTTTTCAATTTCTCGGATAATAACATCGCTGCCTAAATCATTGTTAGGGTATATGATAATATAATTATTTCCGCTTTTCTCTGCGGCTGTTAAAACTTGACGGATACTATTCTCAGATGCCAAAGCTTCCGTTGTTACTGGATGATATATAAGTATTGCATATTCATCGAATTCTATGTTATATCTATATTTAACTTCATTGATACTAGGCAATTCAGATAACATTATATCTATATCCGGTGACCCTATTATATGGATATTTTCCTCGCGCTCTCCAAGTTGAAGTATTCTCAGCTTAGACTCATAATTGGCTACAAAATGATATTGAGCCATTTTGCTGATTGAATGTCTTATAGCTTCATCAACGGTTCCTGTTACTTCTCCACCTTCTATATGTGCGATTAAAACATTATTTAGCATTCCTGATATAGCTCCAGCTAAAGCCTCAGTTCTATCACCATGGACTACAATTAAATCCGGTTTTATAGCATTAATATATGAATTCAGGCTTATAATTGTACTTGCAAGATCAATATCCATTTTCCCTGTAAACACAATATCATTAGCTAGATGTATATTTCCATACCCGTCATTCATTATATCATTATAAGTACTACCGTATTGAGGTAGTAAATGCATACCACATACATATATGTGTGTCTTAAAACATTTTTGCGTCTCCTTAATAAGAGATTTCAACTTACCGTAATCTGCCCTCGTACCAGTTATGAAAACTATAGTTTTAATTTTCCCCAATTTATAGCACCATTCCCCACGTAATATGTGTGTCAGCCTTAATATCGTCTTTCGCCCGCCTGCCAATTATTTTTTCATAGTCTACCGCTCTTATCTCACCTGTACCTGGTCTCTTAACCCACAAATTTTCGGCAGTAAAAATTTCGCCAGCTTTAATGTCAGAAATAGTCACTACAGTTGCAAATGCAAAATCAATGGTAACTTTTTCCTCAAAAAGCGGTTCTTTTTTGCCTCCGCGCATGCTAAATACTTCTCTTGAAGCATTCAATAGCTCTGTCAACTCTTTTTCGTCCATTGAGCAAACTATGTCATTTCCATTTCTATCCTTAGTATCTGTAAAATGTCTCTCTACAATAGATGCCCCTAAAGCTATGGCTGCTATACAAGCATTATTATTGACAGTATGATCCGACAATCCAAAAGGCACTCCGAATTCTTTTAACTCCATCATAGCTCCAAGCCTTACAAATCTTGGTGGTGTAGGATATAGGCTTGTCGTATGTAATAATGCAAAAGGGCAGTTATTCTTTGATATAACATCAACAGTTCTCTTTATAGCTTCCATATCATTCATTCCAGTTGAAACTATCATGGGACGCCCGAATCTTGAAACTAAATCCATTAATGGATAGTTGTTCATTTCACCGGAACCAATTTTGAAAGCTGAGACACCGAATTTATTTAAACGCAAAGCTGCAGCCCTGCTAAAAGGCGTGCTTAAAAATACCATGCCTTTAGATTGCACATATTCCATTAATTCCTTTTCCTCTTCTTCATCAAGTGCACACGCTTTCATTACTTCATAAATTGACTTAGTGGAATTCCCTGGTATAACCTTCTTTGCTTCACTACTCATCTCATCGTCTATAACATGCGTTTGATGTTTGATAATTCTAGCACCCGCTCTTGATGCTGCATCAACCATTTTAAAAGCAGTCTCAAGGCTTCCATTATGATTAATACCTATTTCAGGGATAACAAGCGGTTCATAATCCATGCCGATATCAATATTCTGAATCCTAAAACTTTGCATATTTTTTATATTCCTCCTGTTCTAAAAATGGCGATAAATCATCTATCGGTGGAGATACTAAGCTTCCATCAGGCATTTTCTTGCTCATAACCTTAGGCTCAATTAATTNNCATAAGCCATAAGAATTTAATGAGATAAGCCAATCAATTCCATCATCAATATCGTTGTGGCAACTTATTTTTTTATAAGGTATGCCGTATGCAGCAGCTATTTTATCAAAGGCTGGAAAACTAACACCACTTTCCCTTGTACAACCAGATAAAACACCGCTAAAAAAATTCTTTTGAGTTTGCACAATCGCTTGGTAGCCACCGTTATTAAAAACAATAAACTTGACTGGCAAATTATTATGAACAATCGTTTGCAATTCCTGTATATTCATTTGAAAGCTGCCATCACCAGTTGCACATATAACACTGTTNNGCAGGAATATCATATCCCATAGTTCCACAATTCACATTCCCAAAAATGCGCTGCCCTTTTTTTGATATTCCCATTTGTAATAATGAAACGCAAGCACAACTGTTCCCAACCACAATTATACTATCTGCGGGCAGCTTTTGTTGCAATTTCCCGGCAAAATAATAAGGATTAACGGACACACTACTATAGGCTTTTTCAGGCATAGAGTTAAATCTACCTTTCAATCTATTGCAATAATCTACCCACTCGGTTTTTTGGGGCAATACTTCTGTTATTAATTCATTTAAGGAAGCAACTATGTCCACCAAATCAGCTTGAATAGGTATGTCTATTTTTAATGTGTTTTTTCTTAGTTCTTCACCATCAATATCAACAACAATTTTTTCAGCCTTTGGAGCAAAAAAAGAATAGTTAAATCCTGTTTGCTTAAATGACATTCTTGCTCCAAGGGATAGCATTAAATCGCAATTTTGAATAATAAAATTACCTGCTCGTCCTCCAAATACCCCGAAATTACCGAAATATAACGGATGTGAAATATGAAAGGCATCAGCCACACTTGTCGGACATAGCACGGGTATATTCAACTTTGATACAAGTTCATATATTGCAGGCAAGCAATCTGATTGCCTTACAGCAGAACCTACTATTATTACAGGTGCTTTTGCAGTTTTAATTTTTTCATAAATAGCAGCGCAAATGTCTTTAGCGAACATGGTTTGTTTTAATAAACTATATCCTGATAGCTGCGTATCCTCTACTAATGAACCTTGAACATCAAGAGGTATATCAATCCAGCAAGGCCCTTTGCGCCCTGTTGTAGCTTCATAAATAGCTCTTTCTATATGATATTTAATGGATTGGGGTTCTTTTACCATAACAGCATATTTGGTCATAGGTTTAACAGATTCAATAATATTGTATTCCTGCTCACCAAACTGTCTCAGTTTAAGTCCTGTACTTTCAACTGTTGTCTCATACCTTGTCTGTCCAGAAATAACTATCATAGGTACCGAATCAAGCCACGCACACAATACCCCTGTAAGTGCATTAGTTCCACCAGGCCCAGTTGTAACACATACACAAGCCATTTTATTATTAATGC
>DPSW01000134.1 GCA_003527145.1 Clostridiaceae bacterium
ACTTAAAGCTGAGAAAATTTTTGATCAGTGAATATAGGACAAGAAGAATATATCCGGATATGTATGATATATTTAATGCTTTACACTATACGCCTTATAGCGAGGTGAAGGTCGTCATACTGGGTCAGGACCCGTATCATGGGCCTAACCAGGCCCATGGACTGAGCTTCTCCGTAAAGCCGGGTGTAGAGGCTCCTCCTTCCCTCATCAATATATATAAAGAGCTCAACAGCGATTTGGGCTGCTATATTCCTAATAATGGTTACTTGAAGAAATGGGCCGATCAAGGAGTCATGCTTCTCAATACTGCACTGACAGTCAGAGCAGGCCAGGCGAATTCTCACAGGAACATAGGATGGGAACACTTTACCGATAAAATAATCAGCTTGCTGAATGACAGAGAAGATCCTATCGTTTTCATATTGTGGGGAAGCAATGCACAATCAAAGATGAGTATAATAAATAATCCCAAGCATTACATAATAAAAGCCCCGCATCCAAGCCCCCTATCTGCCCATAGAGGCTTCTTCGGAAGCAAGCCCTTTTCCAAGACCAATGATTTCCTCATTTCAATAGGGAAGGAACCTATTGACTGGCAGATTGAAAATATTTAAAAGAGTGTCCTCCTGATGCTTTTAGAAATCTATTTGAATAAATATATCATAAAATGATTGGATTTTTCAAAAAAAATGTTGACATTTCTATTTTAGAGATATATTATATTCATTAACAATGAAAACTTATACAGAAATACTTTGATGGAGACAAAAATAACTTCACTTTATCTACAGAGAGTTGGCATTAGGTGGAAGTCAATGTTAAACAGGTTTCTAATATCGCTCCGGAGTTGCAGCATCAAAAGTAATATACGAGTAGATGCTGACGGAATGTGTGCATGCACATGAGCCGCCGTTATACGGCTATGGTTAACGGAATTTCCCGTCGACCTGAAGAGGCGTTTGATGTGAATCTGACGTAAAACAGAGTGGTACCATGAGAAATATCTCTCATCCCTGTGATAATTAAATCACTGGGAGTGGGAGATTTTTTAATATCAAAAAAAGACAAAAAGGAGGACAAAAAATGGAAAACAGAAAAAGAGAAACTTTCTCATCAGGTATCGCAGTGTTCTTTGCAACACTGGGTTCTGCAGTCGGATTGGGGAATATATGGAAGTTTCCTTACCTAACAGGTGCCAATGGAGGTGGTGCATTTGTATTTACTTATTTAATTTGTATATTATTGGTGGGTATGCCCGTGATGATATCGGAATTTTACATCGGAAGGAAGACAAGGAAAAACGCTGTAGGAGCATTCAAAGAGCTAAAGGCAAAGCCTTTTTGGAAATCTATAGGTTTTATGGGTGTTATTTCGTCATTTTTAATCATGTTTTTTTATAGCAGTGTAGCAGGATGGGTATATTCCTATGTGTTTAAGACCCTAAAGGGAGATTTTGCCGTTCTGGCATCCCAATCCATGGAGCAAGCCGCGGCAACTGTCAGCCAACAATTTGACGCCGCCGTAGGAGGACCTGTATCCCCATTCGTATGGCAGGTTATTGTTATGGCCGTAGTTTCCATAATAATTATAGCCGGTGTCAGAAAGGGTATAGAGAGAATAACGAAAACATTGCTCCCCTTATTGTTTGTATTGATAATCATTTGCGGTATACGTGCATTGACATTAGACGGAGCGGTTCCGGGCCTTAAATTCTTATTCCAGCCCGATTTCTCCAAGCTTTCTCCCTCTGTCATTTTGGCTGCCCTGGGACTGGCATTCTTTAAGCTTTCTTTGGGCATGGGCACAATGATAACCTACAGCAGTTATTTCACGGAAGAGGATAATTTATTTGTGACTTCCGCAAAGGTAGCCATATCGGATACTATAGTTTCATTGCTTGCAGGCATAGCAATATTCCCGGTAGTATTCACCTTCGGAATGGAGCCCGCAGCGGGGACCGGATTGTTATTTAAGACCATACCTCTGGTATTTTCAAAGATACCTTTTGGTAATCTGCTGCTTACAGCATTTTTCTTCCTTACATCCATTGCAGCCACAACAGCGATGCTGTCTCTGCTGGAAGTTCCTGTGGCTTATTTTATCGAGGAAAAAGAAATGTCAAGGAATAAAGCTGTGCTTCTTACTTCCGGAATCATTCTTTTGATAGGAATACTGACAGTACATCCGAAAAGCATCTTCGGAAATGTGGTAATCGCCGGTAAAGGATTTTTCGACCTGTTCGACTTCATATCTTCGAATATACTCATGCCTATCGGCGGACTGCTTATATCCATATTTGTAGGATATATTGCAAATAGAGAAGATACCGAAAATGAACTTTCAAACCATGGGACACTTAACAATCGGGGCATGACTAAAACATATTTAAATATTTTGAGATATGTAACCCCTGCACTTTTAATAATTGTGTTCTTAAATTGCATAGGAATAATCAAGCTCTAAACGAATTTCTCTGCATTTGCAGCGAGGCAGGAAACAGGCAAAACAATCACCTGATTTCCGGCCTTTCGCATAATGCTTCTCCATGGAGGCTTATATCATTTGACCTTCCACGCTGTGCCATCCTTTGAATCTATCAGCTCAATGCTGTTCTCCAAAAGGGTATTTCTTATTTCATCCGCTTTGGCCCAGTCCTTTTCCTTTCTTGCCTTATTTCTCTCAAGTATAAGCGCCTCAATATATTCTTCATCAATATTATCACTATCATTCATTTCCTCAGCTGCAGTGAGATTTAGAGAAAACACTTTATCGAAATCATCTATCAAGTAAATCTTCTCAGTATTATTCAGCATATCGCTCTTAATGACTTCAGATAATACCGTGAAGGCGTTTGCTATATTCAAGTCATCGGCTATCTGCTCCGCAAATCTGTCCTGGTATTCTTTTACTTTGCTCATATCCGGTATTTCATCATCTCTTTGGCTCTCAACTATATTTTTAATCCTGCTCTTCAGCTTCTTAAGAGCTCGCTGAGACTCTTTCAGGCTTTCAAAGCTGAATACGAGCTGCTTTCTATATCTGGATTGAAGGCAAAAATGCCTGTAGTCCAAAGGGCTGTATCCTTCCTCAATGAGCCTTGAAAGGGTCAAAAAATCTCCGCTTGATTTTGACATTTTCCCGCTATCGATTACCAGAAACTCTCCGTGCATCCAATAGTTTACCCACTTATGCCCTACAGCGCTCTCCGATTGAGCTATCTCGTTGGTATGGTGCACAGGGATATGATCCACTCCCCCGCAGTGTATGTCTATTCTTTCGCCCAGATACTTCATTGACATGGCAGAGCACTCGATATGCCAGCCCGGGAAGCCTTTTCCCCAGGGTGACTCCCATTGCATTATTTGGTTCGAGAACTTTGAGTTTGTAAACCACAAAACAAAATCAAGGGGATTTTTCTTGAATGGGTCCACCTCGACCCTGCTCCCCGCCTCAAGCTC
>DPSW01000271.1 GCA_003527145.1 Clostridiaceae bacterium
CGAGCCCTATTGTGCCCACCATATATGAATTTTAACCGTAGGATTCCCTGCGGTTTTTTATTTTATATTTTATCTATAATATTGATAAAATAATAAAATAAGTGTAGAATACTATTAGATATTTAAATAATCATCTAAATAACTGGAGGTTATGATCTTGATAGAAATAAGCAATGTATCGAAGACTTTCGGGGGCAAAAATAAGGCAGTGGATAATATAAGCCTTGTGATTCCTGATGGTGAAATTATCGGTTTCCTGGGACCTAACGGAGCGGGAAAGACCACTACAATAAAAATGATAACAGGAATTCTAAATAGTGACAGCGGCAGCATCAAGATCAACGGCATAGATATCTCGGAGGAGCCCATCAAGGCAAAGAAGCAGTTTGGCTTTGTGCCTGACAGCCCGGATATGTTCCTGAGGCTCAAGGGAATAGAATACCTCAACNNTTTATGAAGTGCCGTCTCAGGATAGAAAGCCCGAGATCGATAATCTTGCAGAAAGATTCAGTATGGCAGAAGCGCTCTTTGACCAGATTCAAAGCTATTCTCACGGCATGAGGCAGAAGATCGTATTGATGGGCGTATTGCTGCATGAGCCCAGCGTATGGATATTGGATGAGCCTATGACGGGCTTGGACCCCAAGTCATCCTTCATTCTCAAAGAAATGATGAGAGAACATGCTGCCAAAAGCAAGACGGTATTTTTTTCTACCCATGTGCTGGAGGTAGCAGAAAAGATATGCGATAAAGTAGCAATAATCAATAAAGGGAAAATATTGTTTTATGGCTCTATTGAGGAAATGAGGCAGCATTTCAAGGGCGATGAATCCTTGGAAAATATGTTCCTGGAGTTGGTAGAAAATGAATAAGATGTTGAAGCTGGTCAAGATCCTCTTGAAAACAAACTTTAAATTTAATAAAAAATCTATAGCCCTGGGAGCCCTGATAGCTATATCTATGCTTCCCATGGCAGCGCTTATATGGACTGCGGCCTGGGAAGGCTACGGCGTTATGGCGTCGGTAGGGCAGCAGGGTATTATAATGTGGACGGCTATTTCCCTGGTGAGTCTGGTTACATTCATATTGGGCATATTTTTCATCATGGGCGTTTTTTATTANNTCCAACGATATCGAGCTGCTGCTCCCTTTGCCATTGAAGCCCTGGCAGATACTTGGAGCCAAGTTTGCATCGGTGCTGGTTTATGAGTATATGACCCAGCTGGTATTTTTTCTCCCGGTGCTGGTTTCCTACGGTATAAAGGATAAAGCAAATTTACTTTATTATATTTATGGGGCCATCGCATATCTGCTTTTGCCTATAGTGCCGCTGGTTTTTTCCTCTTTCTTAAGCATCTTTGTTATGCGAAGCTTTAAATTTGTAAAAAATAAGGATCGGATGAAGACGATTTCGGGTATCGTTGCAATGGCAATGGCCATAGGCTTTAACATGATCATACAGAAATTTTCCGGAAGGCTTGGAAATCCTGAGGATATGATGAAACTGCTTCAGCAGGGGAATAATTCTTTGCTTTCCAAATCCCAGGATATTTTTATAATCAACAGATTTATGACCATGGCCCTGACCGATTACCGTGAGCTGCTGCGCTCCATTGGAAGCATGGCATTGGCTATTGCCGGTGCAGCAGCATTTATAGGACTGTTCTTTTATATTGGCGAAAAGTTTTATTTCAAAGGTGTCATAGGCCTGACAGAGGCAGCTCCGGCCAGAAGACCTAAAAGCGGCGCCGCCAAAATGAGCTTGTACAGGAAGCTCAGCGCTTTAAGGGCTTTCAGAGCAAAGGAGTTAAAGCTGCTTTACAGGAGTCCCGTGTACTTCATGAACTGTATTTTGATGAATTTCCTCTGGCCTGTATTCATACTGATACCTTTCTTTGCCGGAAACGAAGACCTGGGGGATATAAGGGAGCTGGCCAGGTATTTGGAAGATCCCGGCGTATTGCCTTATATTTTTGCAGGGGCAGCCGCTGCGGCTCTCTTCATAGGTGCTTCAAATATGATTTCATCAACGGCTATATCCAGAGAAGGGAAGAGCCTATATGTATCAAAATATCTGCCGGTAGATTATAAGACACAGATAAATGCAAAGGCTCAAACAGGTATACTCATGGGCCTTTTGGGAATGATAATGGCTTTCATAGTGCTCTGGCTTGTGTTCTCCTTTCCCATATATTTGATTTTTGCGGCGCTTTTGATGAGCTTGCCCTGCATCTTCTTTATAAACTATGCAGGAATCATGATAGACCTGAAATTCCCCAAATTAAATTGGGACAATGAGCAAAAAGCCGTAAAGCAGAATATGAACGGATTGCTGAATATGTTGATCAGTGCAGCTTTCGGAGCTTTGAATTTCGGCTTGGTTGTCTGGTTAAGGCTTGACTATATTTACGCTTTTATTATGATTTTCGGCTTTTATATCATAGCGGATATGCTGCTGTATAAATTTGTAACCTCATACGGATCAAGGCTGTATAAGGAGTTGTAATAAATTTCAACAAAAATAATGTTGACAAAAGCTATGCATCTGTTGTATTATAGACTTTGTCACGTGGGGAAATTCCCGAGCGGCCAA
>DPSW01000162.1 GCA_003527145.1 Clostridiaceae bacterium
GAAGCCCCAAGAAACGCAACATCAATTTTCAGTTCTCCGGAGGCTATAGCATAAGCCCTGCCGCCATGAGACCTAAAAATAACGGGAGTATCCATGAGCCCGGAAGATATTTCATTTGCCAGCTCTCCTCTAAGTCCACTGGTCTCAATGCGCTTTACAAGACCATTTTTTATATGTTCTATCATCGGAGCATGGCAATCTGTAAGGGAACTGGCTGCTACTACTAAATCCTTGAAGCCCATTTTTGCCAGAGTATCCAAAACCATGTTCACTATATAATCGCCATTACGAAAATGGTGATGGAAGGATATGGTCATGCCATCTTTAAGTCCTGATAACGCTATTGCCTTTTCCAGGGATTCTACTACCTTACAATCCTTTTCTGCTGAAGTCTTCAGCCCTTTGGCAAAAGCTTTCAAATCGCCTATTCCTCTTATGTACTGAGGAAACTCAACGCCTAATATATTTTCCATTAAGTATTCCCCCCTCACGCTCTTCTGTAAATGCCAGCTGCTTCTGCAAGCTCCAGTGTACGTTCAGCCCTTATTACTACAGGCTTGTCAATCATTTTGCCATTTAAGCTTACTACTCCGAGGCCTTTTGATTCTGCTTCCTTAAGAGCTGCAATTACTCTTTCTGCATACTCTATTTCTTTTTGCGTCGGAGTAAATATCTCAATAACAGGTCCAATTTGTCTTGGGTTGAGTACGGATTTTCCATCAAAACCTAAATCCTTGATTAATTGAACTTCTTTACGAAAATCCTCCTCATTATTTACATCTGAAAATACTGTGTCAATAGCTGCAATTCCTGCAGCTCTCGATGCTATGAGAAGCTGGGATCTTGCAGCAAAGAGCTCTACTCCGGAAATAGTTCTTGATGTTTTTAAATCTGCTACATAATCTTCAGCACCAAGAGCAATTCCAATAAGGCGTTTGCTTGCCGTTGCAATAGCATATGCATTTATTATGCCCAATGCGCTCTCAATAGCAGCCATCATGCCCGTGCTTCCTACCTCTATGCCATATTTCTTTTCACATTCGGTTATATAGTTATCTACTTCAATAACATCCTGCGGTGTTTCAGATTTTGGCAGCCTGATTATATTAACTCCTGCTTTTACCATAGCCTCAATATCAGCTTTGCCGAATTCAGTATTTAACGGGTTAACACGAACTACTTTCTCGACTTGGCCATAATCTATTGTAGTAAGAGCATTATAAACCAGGAATCTGGCAGAATCTTTTTCTGTTAGTTTTACAGAGTCCTCCAGATCAAACATCAAAGAATCTGCACCGTAAAGATGTGCATCTGTCATCATGCCCGGGTTATTCCCCGGAACAAACATCATGGTTCTTCTGAGCCTTGTCTTCTGATATGCCATATTACTCACCCCACTTATAGTCTGTAGACTCGGTTGCCCTGTAATAGGCAGCTAAGGCTCTTGCTTTAATGGTGCAATCCAATGCACCTCTATCCATTGCAATTACCTTTATATTCTGTACCCCCAAATCTGTTAGGGTTTTTGAAATAATTTCTCTTATCTGTTGTCCAAACAGTTTGTCAACAGTACTGCTAAGGTGGATTTCTATGCCATTTTCGCCCTTTTCTAATGACACCAAAATGTCACTTGATTCTAATGTACCAGCCGAAGCAGCCTTTTTTATTTCCATGTAGCCACGACCTTTCAATCAGCTTGCTATGTTTTTATATAAATAGACTGAAAATTTATTCATTATAATAAGTATAAATAACTAATTAAAAAATGACCAATGCTTAAAAACTATAGCTCTTATGCATATTTGTTTTTATTCAGAACTAATCTTAGCTGCCCTCCTGCTATAACGAGTTCTGCTTCTCTGTCTGTAAGATCTGCTATGGTTCTGAAAGAAATGCCTTTAGTTTTGTTTATAACACTGATATCTTTGCCTGCAATCTGATTCTTTACATCCTCTATAAGCAGCTCATCACCTTCATCAATATTGTCATAATCATTGCTGTTTACAAAAAGCAGCGGCAACACACCGTGGTTTACCAGATTGCTTTTGTGAATCCTTGCCATGGACTTAACTATGACAGCTTTAACTCCCAAGTACATTGGTGCAATAGCTGCATGCTCTCTGCTTGATCCTTGTCCATAATTTTCGCCGCCTATAATAATACTTTTTCCATATTCCTTTGCACGTAAATGAAAGCCAGGATCCATACGCCCAAAGGTTATCTCACTGATTGCAGGTATATTGGAACGTAATGCGGAAAATTGTGCATTAGCGGGAATTATGTCATCAGTAGTTATATTATCTCCTCTCTTTGCCACTACTTTTGCTGCAAGCATCTCATCCATTGGTTCATTGATAGGCATCGGCTTGATATTAGGTCCTCTGATTATTTCAATATTATCAACAACCTCTTGTGGCTTAATAATCATATTATCTTCGATAATGTACTCTTTTGGATCTTCAATACCTTCAAGAAGGCTTGACTCAATGATTGTTCTTGGATCTGTTATATATCCTTTCAAGGCTGTAGCAGCTGCAACTTCTGGACTTGCAAGGTAAATATATGCATCCAAAGTGCCGCCTCTACCCTTGAAGTTCCTATTGGAGGTTCTAAGAGAGATTCCTCCTGTATTTGGTGCTTGTCCAATGCCTACACATGGCCCACAACCGCACTCCAGCACTCTTGCTCCCGAAGCAACCAGCTTGGAAATAATTCCATCCCTCAATAACATGCCGAACACTTGACGGCTCCCCGGAGCAATACAAAAACTTACATCATCATGCACAACTTTGTTTTCCATTATTTTTGCAGCTTTAGCAAAGTCTTTATATGAAGCATTGGTGCAGCTTCCGATAAAAACTTGGTTTACCTTAATATTATTTAGCTCCGAAGCCTTTACTACCTTGTCCGGCATGTCAGGCTGAGCTGCTAATGGTTCCAATGAACTTAAATCAATCTCTATTGTTTCATCATATAGAGCATTTTCATCCGGATACAGCTCCATCCAATCCTCTTCTCTTTTTTGTTTTATAAAAAACTTATGAACTTCCTCATCACTGGGAAATACTGATGTAGTAGCGCCTAATTCTGCACCCATATTGGCAATGGTGGATCTGTCAAAAACACTAAGATGCTTCAACCCTTCACCGGTATATTCAAATGCTTTACCTAGACCACCTTTTACAGTAAGTCTCCTCAGCATCTCCAAAATTACATCTTTTGGAGATACCCCTCCCTTTAATCTGCCTGTTAAATTTACGTTTACTACATATGGCATCTTTNNACATCTAAGCCTCCCGCACCTATAGACAACATACCTATCGCCCCGCCTGTAGGAGTATGGCTGTCTGATCCAAGAAGAGTCTTTCCTGGTATGCCAAACCTTTCAAAATGGACAGTATGGCATATACCATTGCCTGCTCTCGAAAGGTATATCCCATATTTTTTTGCAATGGACTGCAAATACAAATGATCATCAGGATTTTTATTATCTATATATAAGAGANNGATCAATATAACTTACGGATTTTTCCGTTTTTACCTTTGGAATTCCTAAGGTTTCAAAGGCGAGATAGGCTTGTGTACCTGTAACATCATGGGTAAGAGTCTGGTCAATCCTTATGGCGACCTCTTCACCCCCAATCATGCTGCCGGAAATATAATGACTTTCAATAATTTTTCTCGCAATGTTTTTTTTCATACTCTTATCCTTTCTTGGCAAGCAGCTTTTCCCCTCAAAGCTGCTTGCCATCGAAACAGACTAATTTTTTGTTTTATAGTAATTAATGAGACAACCTGCTGCAATTATTTTCTTTTCATCATCAGTCATATCTCCCACAGAAACATTAAACTCAATAATTCTATCATCACCTATTGCATAAGCTTTGATTTCCTTCTTCCCTTTAAGGATTGAATCTCTCAAATCANNGGTATAAATACATATTGATCCTTTGTGAATACCGGTTCTCCATTGATGATTAACGGAACCATGCCCCAATTTATTAGGTTGGATCGATAACGTTTTGTAGCGTATTCCTTAGCTATATTTGCCCATGCACCCAAGACTCTCTGGCAGGAAGCAGCCTGTTCTCTGGCTGAGCCATCACCGGGCTTATTGGCGAATATTGTGCTGCCTATTCCTACATTTTTAGGAACAATATTCTCAAAACCCTTTATTTTTCGTATTTTATCGTAAACTCTTTTTATCTCATCTGATATCTCACTTGGATCCTTGCCCATTTTTCTTGCCAGTTCGTATTTTTGTATTTCTTTAGCCTTTCCCACATAAGCCGGATCCTTTCTGCCGAGGGTAAACTCTGCAAGCCTCAGTGGATTGGACCGGAAGGAGGAGGTTTCACCTGAAGGTATGAGCTCATCGGTAGTTGTAACAGGATCAGTAATATATGAAACAACTTTAAGAAGCAAATCTTGTGTCAAGCTAGGTATTGCTGGCCAATCTTTAATATTTGGACCAAACTTAAGTTCTTCATTTGGATTCGCTTTTCCCACTCCATTGTAAACACGTTTGTCATAAATGCTTTTATTGAAATAGTCNNCGGCTTTGTATAATCTGTCTCTATTTCAGCCGCAGCCGTAAGCTTTCCGCCATTTATTGCAGTAGCTGCAATAGAACGGGCGTCCATAAGCGCAACATAGGATATCTGACCTTCCGTTGGTTTAGAGCCTTCACGATTGGGAAAATTCCTGGTAGCATGACGAATAGAGAATTCCTGATTGGCAGGCGTGTCACCGGCACCAAAGCAAGGGCCGCAGAATGCTGATCTCACAAT
>DPSW01000323.1:0-1212 GCA_003527145.1 Clostridiaceae bacterium
GCTAGGGTATTCCTTACGGGTCATGGGGAAGGCGGTGATACGATGGGCGGAAATATAGTGTTGATTGGTATGCCGGGATGCGGCAAATCAACAATAGGCAAGAGGCTCGCAGAAAGGCTTGATATGGAATTTTGCGGTATAGATGAATATATAGAAAAAAAAGAGGCAAGAACCATTTCTGATATTTTTAATTACGGTGAGGAATATTTCAGAGAAATAGAAAAAAAGGCGGTGGTGGAAGTATCAAAGATACACCCCCGAGTCATAGCCACAGGGGGCGGCGTTGTGCTAAATTATTGCAATATCAGGGCTTTAAGGGAAAATGGCATAATAATTTTTATTGACAGGAACCTTGATGATATATTATCAGATGTGGATATATCCGGGAGACCTCTCCTTAAAAAGGGCAAAGGGCAGCTAAGGATCTTATATGAGGATAGAATCGAGCTTTACAAAAAATATTGCGATATACAGATCTTAAATGACAAAGGGATTGATCAGGTTGTAGATGAGATTATAGAAGCCATCAGGGACAAAGAACACGGAAGAGGAACGGAGAACACGGATTAACGCGGATTATCGCACGGATTTACACGGAGAAGTCATTATATTAAAGCAGAAATATTTGGACAGACTAACATAATACACTTTCCGTGCAAATCTGTGAATAATTCAGTTTTAATCCGTGTTCTCCATCTTACATTTCTCAATATTTTTCAGTTTCCTGTACAGGGTCCTGAGCCCTATGCCCAGCTCTTCCGCCGCCAGGGCCTTGCCTTTTACATCCCAGCCATGCTTGTCCAGGGACTGCTTGATCATCTCCAGCTCTACGTTTTCAACCTTTGATTTTATGGATTCCTTTGCTTCCTTATTGAGCTGAGAATATTTATGGGGTATATCCTCAATAGTGATTGTGCCTTCTGCCATATTGACGGCATATTCAACGATGTTTTCCAGCTCTCTTATATTGCCCGGCCAGGAATAATCCATAAAGAAATCCATGACCTCCTGAGAAAAGCCGGGTATCTTTTTATTCAATCTGTGATTATATTTTTTCAGAAATTCTTTGGCTAAGGAGCCTACATCCTCTTTCCTTTCTTTTAAGGGGGGAAGATTGATGGGTATTACATTGAGACGATAGTACAAATCTTCTCTGAATTTTTTTTCCTTGATCAAAGCTTCAAGGTCCTTGTTAGTGGCAGCAATAACTCT
>DPSW01000323.1:1246-6437 GCA_003527145.1 Clostridiaceae bacterium
GCATATCGCCGATTTCATCGAGAAAAATCGTGCCTTTCTGGGCCAACTCAAACCTTCCCGGCTTGCCTCCCTTTTTAGCTCCGGTAAAAGCCCCTTCTTCGTAGCCAAACACTTCGCTTTCGAAAAGGCTTTCGGGTATGCTTGTACAATTGACCATTACAAAAGGTTGATTTGCCCTGCTGCTCTCAAAGTGTATTGCTTTTGCCAAGAGCCCTTTGCCGGTTCCGGTCTCTCCTGTAATTAAAACAGTTGAAGAGCTGTTGGCTATCTTTCTTACTTTCTTCTTCAAATCCCTTATGGCAAAGCTGTCGCCTTTGATATCCTCCAGGCACCTATCCTTGTTTGCCTTGTGGTCGGACTTCTTGCTGTACTTGGTTTCTCTATCCTGGCTTATCCTTATAGCCGCACCTATAAAGGCGCCGTTATGGATTATAGGCATGCTGCTTACAAACATATATTGACTGGTTATTCTGGCTATCTCGTTTTGGATCTCTTCGCCCTTCATTATCCTGCTGTTCATATGCTCAGGAAATATCTGACGCACTGTCTGAGTATATAGGCTGCAGAAGGAGAACAGCTTTAGGGCGGAATCGTTTCCATAGGAGACGGAGCCTGCGCTGTCGATGATGATCATGCTGTCATCGCAGATGTTTAAAGCACATTGCAGCATCTCTTCCATAGCCAGAGTTTTTCGTGTTTTATCCTTGTTGTATATCATATTTGAAATCAAAACCGTGATCTCATTGAGGATTTTAGTATATAAATCAATATTATGGGCTATTTTATCGTGGCCGGTTTTTGTGAAGGAGGTTAATGCTATTACTCCTATTGGGAGTTCCTCTATCTTGATGCAGTTCAGGAGCTCTATTGTAGCAGGACAATGTTCCCTGAAGCGGCAGCCTATGCAGGATTTCATATAACCGGGCTTGTTTACCAATATGTTGCCATTCAAAATTACCTCCTCAATAGAGGGGGCATGGACTGAACTGCCCTTTCTTTTAAGGTATTGAGTAGTACTGGCTATTAGATTGCTTTCGGTGTCAAAAACCGCACAATCAAGATTTAGTGCATCGCTTATTATTTGTATAATAGTTTTCAACATATCCTTATGATTCTCTAGATAACTCATCCTATCACCTCTCCCTTTAATTATATATCCTATAGACGCTAATGACAATTGATATGACAAAAATGACACATAAATATATTGCCGCATTTAAATGCTTGTCCCCCGGCTTTTGCTGGAAGCCTTGAAAATCTGTGATCCGGACTATGATTATCATGGAGGAAAAATATTACTTCATAAAAAAGGTTTTGGCACAGAATGTGCAAATATATATGTATAAGAATAATTTTTCGAGGAGGGCTTAAGATGTTGCAAAAAAAGGATATCCTGAATTTGGAGGGAAAGGTGGCAGTTATAACCGGTTCTGCTTCAGGAATAGGCTTGGGAACTGCGGAGCTCCTTTCAGCATATGGAGCAAAGGTGGCAATGGTAGATATAAGTCCTAAAGGGGAAGAAGCGGCTGAAAGAATACGTAAAGAAGGAAGGACAGCAGAATTTTTTAAATGTGATGTTACTTCTTTGGAGGATGTCAGAAAAACCGTAGAAAATATAAAAAGCAAATTTGGCAGAATAGATATACTTTTTAACAATGCGGGAGTTACCGTAAGAAAAACCGTAGTGGATTTGGAAGAAAAGGAATGGGATTTTGTAATAGGTGTTGGGCTAAAAGGAACATATCTCATGTCAAAATTCGTTATCCCTGTTATGGCAGAGATTGGCGGAGGCAGTATAATAAATACCGGTTCAGGCTGGGGCCTCAAAGGCGGCGATAAAGCTGCGGCTTATTGCGCCATGAAAGGCGGTATAGTAAATCTCACCCGTGCTATGGCTATTGATCATGGACCTCAGAATATCAGAGTAAACAGCATAAACCCTGGAGATACAGATACAGCAATGCTGAGAGATGAAGGAAGACAATTGGGCTGTGAAGTAAATGCGTTCCTTAAGGACTCAGCTAAGGGAAGACCGCTAGAAAGGTTAGGAGTGCCTGAGGATATAGCAAATGCAGTATTATTCCTCGCAAGCGATCTATCCTCTTGGGTCACCGGAATAGCTTTGGTAGTCGATGGCGGTGGAATAGCATAATTATTTTTATATACTGGAGGAGAATAATATGGCAATAAAAGGTTTTAAGAATCACCCTTATATACCCAACTCTGTTCCTGAGGTACAGCAGGAAATGCTCAGAGAAATTGGATTAAACAGTTTGGAAGAACTTCACGAGGAAGTGCCTCAGGAATTGAAACTGACAAAAAACATGAACCTTCCTAAAGCCTTTAAATCTGAATATGAGCTCAGGAGGCATGTTGAGGGATTGCTAAAAAAGAATAAAAACTGCAAGGATAATATCAACTTCCTTGGAGCAGGCTGCTGGCAGCACTATGTGCCAGCCATATGTGATGAAATCAATTCAAGAGGTGAATTCCTCACCGCGTACGGAGGAGAGCCTTACAACGACTTTGGAAGATTCCAAAGCTTGTTTGAATATCAAAGCCTTGTGGCAGAATTGGTTGATATGGAAGTTGTAAACGTACCTACCATGGACTGGTCACAGGCTGCTTCCACAGCCCTAAGAATGGCATCCAGAATAACAGGTAGAAAAGAAGTGCTGGTTCCTAAGGCTATGTGCTGGGAAAAATATCTGGCAATGAAGAACTATTGCGATCCGGATATAGCTTTAGTCCCAGTAGAGTATGACAAAAATACAGGACTTATGAACTTAGAAGATTTAAAGAAAAAGCTAACCTCGAAGACTGCGGCAGTATACTTCGAGAATCCTTCCTATTTGGGCTTCATAGAGGTAAATGGGCAAGAAATATCAGATATGGCTCATGAAGCAGGTGCACTCAGCGTAGTAGGCTTGGATCCAAGCTCTCTCGGAGTATTGGAGCCGCCGGTGAAATACGGGGCCGACATAGTATGCGGAGACTTGCAGCCGCTAGGAATCCATATGAACTATGGAGGAGGTCAATCCGGCTTCATGGCTACTATGGATGAAGAAAAATTCGTTATGGAATTCCCGTCAAGACTTTTCGGTATTGCACCAACTGTTGTTGAAGGAGAATATGGCTTTGGCGATGTAGCCTATGATAGAACCTCCTTTGGTCATCATAGAGAGCACGGTAAGGAGTATGTAGGCACCCAATCAGCTCTGTGGGGGATAACGGCAGGGGTCTATCTTGCAACAATGGGGCCCAAGGGAATGGAAGAATTGGGGCAGAATATACTTCAGAAGTCACAATATGCAGTTAATAGGCTAAATGAAATAAAAGGTGTTGTCGGCTCCAGATTCAACTCTGTTAACTTTAAAGAATTTGTTGTGGATTTCAATGCTGCAGGAAAGACAGTAAAGGAAATAAATAAAGAGCTGCTTCAAAAGGGAATATTCGGAGGCAAGGACTTATCCTCAGAATTTCCTGAGCTAGGTCAATCTGCGCTTTACTGTGTTACTGAAATTCATACTAAAACAGATATAGACAAACTTATAACAGCCATAGAAGAAATCCTTCGTTCCTAGTGGATTTGGCAGAAAGGAAGGTTATTTATGAAAAGAATTAATAGAAATTTTAAAGTAAGAAATTTTCATCAGGCTAAATGGGATGAGCCAATAATATTTGAACTAAGCAAAAAAGGCGAAAGAGGCATATTGGTGCCGGAAGCAGAAGAAGAAATAGTAAAGACTGTTGGTGATGGAGTATCTGCATTGCCTGAAATAATGAAAAGAAAAGAAGCCCCGAAGCTCCCTGAAATTTCACAACCAAGAGTTCTGAGACACTATACCAGATTATCTCAAGAAACTCTAGGCGCTGATGTAAATATAGAAATCGGTCAGGGGACCTGTACGGTAAAATACAGTCCGAAGATAAATGAAGCTTTAGCTAGAATGCCTGAAATGACGGAGCTTCACCCTTTGCAGGATGAAGATACAGTCCAGGGAATATTGGAGATAATGTATAAAACAGATATTTATATGCGAGAAATATCGGGCATGGATAGGTTCAACTTCCAGCCCAGCGGCGGAAGTCAAGCTATTTTTGCCTTGGCATCAATAATTAGAGCCTATCATAGNNCAGTTCAGAGAGACGAGATAATCACAACCATATATTCACACCCATCAGATGCTGCTGCACCTGCTGTAAAAGGCTACAAGATTATATATATTCATCCCGATGAAGAAGGATATCCGGATTTTGAAGCCTTTAAGGAAGCTGTAAGTGAGCGCACTGCAGGCTTCATAGTAGCAAATCCTGAAGATACGGGCGTATATAATCCTAGAGTAAAGGAATTTACCGATCTTGTTCATAAAGCAGGAGGCCTTTGCGGATATGACCAGGCCAATGCCAACGGACTATTAGGAATTACCAGAGCAAAGGAAGCTGGCTTCGATATGTGTTTCTTCAATCTTCATAAGACCTTCTCTACCCCTCATGGCTGCGGCGGCCCTGCTGTAGGTGCTACCGGAGTGACTAAAGAACTGGAGAAATACCTGCCGGCACCCCTTATAGATTATGATGGAAAGAAGTATTTCTTAAATTATGAGATTATGAACAATCCTTACAGCATAGGCAAAGTAAGGCTCTTCAATGGCGTAGCTCCGGTTGTGCTGAAGGCTTATGCATGGATAATGTCCATGGGAGCTGAAGGCCTGTATGAAGTAGCAAAGATCGCAGTCTTAAACAATAACTATCTATTCAAGAAGCTTATGGAGGTAGAATGTGTAGATGCCCCCTATATCAGAGGCAAGCAAAGAATTGAGCAGGTCAGATATACTCTGGAGAAGCTTACTCAGGATACAGGCATCACAAGTGGAGATATACAAAGAAGAATGATGGATTTTGGCATGCATTATTGGACCAGCCATCATCCCTACTATATACCCGAGCCGGCTACCTTGGAGCCTACTGAGACACCCTCTAAGGAAGATTTGGATGAATACATCGATACCCTGAAGCATATTTTCAAAGAGGCCTATGAAAACCCTGAAATAATAAAGACGGCACCACATAGAAGCGTGTGCCATCAGGTAGATGAGTCAGGCATGGATGATCCGGCTAAGTGGGCCATAACCTGGAGAACCTATTTGAAAAAATATAAATAATTAAAACTCAGGATTCAGAACTCAGA
>DPSW01000323.1:6470-7520 GCA_003527145.1 Clostridiaceae bacterium
AAAGCTAGGCTTGATAATCAATCCCATAGCAGGCATGGGGGGCAGCGTAGGGCTGAAGGGCACGGACGGAGTTTTGGATAAAGCCCTCGAGCTTGGAGCATTGCCCAGAGCTCCTCAAAGGGCTAAGAAGGCTCTGGAGGAGCTGCTGGGCATAAAGGATGAAATAGAGATTCTCACCTGCAGCGGCAGCATGGGCGAAGAAGAAGCCCTTGAGCTGGGCTTTAATGCAAGACTGGTATATGAGCAAAACTGCTCCGGTACCTCCAGTTCCGATACACTGGCAGCAGGCAAAGCCATGCTGTCGGAAGGTGTGGACTTGATACTTTTCGCCGGAGGCGACGGGACAGCGCGAGATATGTACAAGGCAATAGGAGATAAAGCTGTGGTAATTGGCATCCCTGCAGGTGTAAAGATCCACTCTCCCGTATATGCGCAAACCCCGTCAAAGGCGGGTGAACTGGCAAGGNNAGCGGAAGTCCTTGATATAGATGAGGATGCCTATAGGGCAGGAAAAGTGAACACAAGCCTTTATGGATATCTTAAAATTCCCTACGAGAAAAAGTATGTCCAAAACAGAAAGTCCGGAACCCCGATGAGCCAACAAGCATCACAAAGTGCTATAGCTTTCGATATAATAGATAATATGGAAGATGGAATACACTATATTATCGGGCCTGGCACTACTACGAGACCAATTATGGAAAATTTGAAGCTGCCCTTCACTCTTTTGGGAGTGGATGTATTGCTTAATAGAGCGCTCTTTGNNCTTGATGTGGCAGAAAAGCAGCTTATGGATATAACAAGCAAAAATAAATGCAAGCTGGTTATCACGCCCATAGGCGGCCAAGGCTACCTATTTGGAAGAGGAAACCAGCAGTTAAGCTACAAAGTATTAAAAGCCGTAGGAAAGGAAAACATTATTGTTGCGGCCACCAAAGAAAAGCTTAGTCAATTGAAGGGAAATCCTTTCCTGGTTGATACTGGTGATGAAGAAACCGATAAGATGCTCGGCGGATATATAGGAGTAATTACAGGCTATAGAGAAAAAAC
>DPSW01000221.1:0-4510 GCA_003527145.1 Clostridiaceae bacterium
GCATATTCACCGCGGGACAAGCCAAGCTCTTTTTCCCATCTTGCCAGGTATAGCTGCCTTTGGGTCAGGCATATATTCCCGTGCATCAGAACACAGGATGAATGATAGATTTCTCCGCTTTGATATTCAAAATAGCTGCCCGGACATATGTATAGATCTTTATATTCCAGTGATATTTTTAAAACAGCATCCAGGTATTCTCCATTTTTTTCATAAACACAGCCAATAAGCCCCGGAAACACAACTATATCTACACTTTTCTTCATGCAGCTATCCAGCCATTCCTTGATCTTATATTCCAGTGCATTACCTTTTCGCAGCAACTCTACATCTCTTTCTTTGAATACCACAGAGGCAGCCTTCATTTCAATCCTCTCCAATCAAAGCATAGTACAAAGCAAAAGCAAGATAACCACTTCCTGTAGCAAAGCCTATGCCGGTACGGACCTCCCCTGTGTCCTTATCAAAGCTCTCACATAAAAGGCCATAATCCATCTCAGCTTCCATCAGCCAAGAAATGGCCTGGCTGCGCATTATGGGGTTCAGTATACTGCCGCACAATCCTAAGCCGGAAGGGGTATTGGGATGGTGATCGCAAGCAAGCTCTCTTATTCTGCTTTCCTCATAATAATACTTGTATCGGCTAGAGTAATAATGCCTAATAGTGTTTTCAAATATCTCATTCTTCTCATCTACAAAGCCATAATAGGGTAAAAGCCCCAAATTTCCCGGGGGATCGTTGTACAGCCTGTAATTGCCCTTACCGTCCGTCGACCATAGAAACATCTTTTCCCCGTCTACTTCTCCTACAAGATATTTATATATCCCATTGCGTATGCCCTCAATCCTTTTTCGCAGCAATTCGACCTTGTCAAGCATATTTAACCTCTCATATATTTTAAGGAGATTGCTAAAGCCTTTCCACAATATTACATTGTCAATGGTGACCAAGGGGTAAACGCATGGATCATCCGAAGGCAGCAAAAACGTCTTGTAAAGACCTGTTGAGCTATCATACTCCTTCTCAATACGTTTAAAAACATTATCCAATTCTCTCAATAATTCCTCATCATACTCTTCAAAATCTTTAATGAGTATAAAATAGCTGGCCGCCTCATCCAGTTCAAAGCCAGGATATAACACTGTCCCATCTATGTAATGTGCATGATCACCGGCGTTTTTACCATGCATCAATATCATTTCTCTTGAAAGCTTGAAATACAGTTCCTTGTCTACAAGTCTGATAGCAGGGAAGGACCATAAAAAGCTGTCCCTCTCCCAGAAAGCACCCGATACGTAATATCTTGGACTTCTTGATGTCATTGCTGCATATTTATCACTTCCCATATCCTTTCCTACTGAAAAGAAGTAATTAAAAAAAAGATTCTCGTTGATAATTTTCTCCAGTTCAGCATCTTTAGGATAAGCTATTTGCTTTTCTCTAAGCCAGCCGGCAAGCTGAGAATAAATGTCATGAAAACCTTTTCTCCTCAGGTGAATAAGCGTTGTAGAAGCTCCGTCCATATCGGAATTTACAGCAAAGTAAAATGCATTTTTGCTTTCTTTCTCAAGATACAAATTAAGCTTCAAATCCTTTCCATCATCCGTCTGTTTGAAGCTGAAATTCCTATCTCCGCCAAAAGCCAGGCTGAAGGATACATTGTAAGAATAGATGTTCATGGCCGGGTTTTCTAACCATTTATCTATTTTGATTTCTTTTTTGAAATCGATGCTGTGGGAATTGAACCGCAGCAAGCTCAATCTCTCAGCCCTGCAAACAAGTGCGGCGCATATCTCCTCAGAGCTTTCAAGCTCATATATGAAGCCCTTTTCATTGATATCCGCATATATCCTTGCCTTTACCTCCAGTCCTCCTTCAAGCTTANNTAATTCAACTCGATTTCCGGTTTTACAGCTTCTACATCAAGAAGCCTGTCTTCCTTATAAAACTCCAGGGATAGAAAGGCCTCCTCACCTGCCAGCTCAACCAAGCCCTTATTGAACATGCTTATGATATTAAAACTCCTGATAGATGCATCAGCAGAGCTTATTTCAGGTATGCTTATGTAATGATTCCCTGCATAAAGCACCCGTAAATCATCATGTATTTCCTTCGGGACAGTAAGAATTTTGTTCATAGGCTTACCTCTCTTCGCTTTTTGTCTTTAATACATATTTACATGAGCTGTTTAAAGTTATTTGACAAATATTCGAACAGCTTAGGGGTTATATCTCTATATGTCAGATTGGACGGCAATGTTTCAAAACATCCTATCCTTTCCATTTCGCTTTCCGGCAGATTGCCCAGCTCATTTATCTCCGCATAAAAAACCATTCCATTTGCCTCTGAAGTTTCGTCCGCCGCCCAATAATCGAATACAGGCTTTATATCAAATGAAACTGCACCTGTTTCTTCAAACAATTCTCTTTTGGCGGCGTCCATGGGAGTTTCACCTGCTTCTATATGCCCGCCGGCTGTTTCCCATGTGTCCCTCTTTTTATGTTTGCATAGAATCCAGCTTCCACGGTACTTTCCTATTATTACTACATACTTATATCTTTTCAAATAATTCAGCTCATATGTTTCACATTTCATAATTTTCCCCTCTTTTCCGCGTATTACATTTTAATTTTAAAAGTGCATTGTTGGCTTCCTGACGCCACTGTTTCAACCGGTTCTATTGCTATATCTTTTCCAAATCATATGATGCAACAATCCGTTTAAAGCACTCTTTGAATCCTAAATGCTTATATAAATTAACAGCATCTTTTTCAGCTCTTAGGGAAATTGTTTTTATGCCGGATTTTTTCAAATNNGGGCTTTGTTTATTAAAACAGTTGCCAAACCCTTATGACGATATTGCTCCAGCGTGGCCACCATTTCTAACACAGATGTATCGTTGTCTGTTATAGTCATGCAAGCTGATGCCGGTATGTTGTTCAGCAATCCAATATAAAAATATACGTTGCCAAGTGCAAAAACATCCATAAATTGATCTACAGTTATAAGCTCACATCCAAACAGTCCTTCATTTACGATCTTTACCCATTCCGGCAATAGTTCATCTTTTTCAAGCTTCAGCACTGCAATGTCCTCATTTAGGTTTTCCTGACAGTTGAAATCATCTAGCTCCAACATCATGCACGGATCGGAATCATCTATGGAGAATCCTTTTTTAGCCAGTATTTCAGCAAGGTTTATAGGAGTCGTGTTAGGTGTTATCAGCATGGAGTGCGGCATAATACCAGCCTTTATGTGCGAAATCATTTTCATTATCTTTTCATCTATATCCTCGCCGCAAAATCTTATTTTAAATATTCTTTCCGGTCCTTCGTTATTGTCAGACTTTACATAACATACCTCACCTAAATTTAATGTGGAATCGCGCATTTTTCCCCAGGTTGTCCACGAGATATCGATCCCCTTTTCTATGATATCGCATTCATACTCTGAAAACACAGTATATCACCCCCTCGTAGTTCTAATATCCATCCCAATCATATTGAACACAATAATCCACTTATATTTCTTTATTCCTTACATAATAGAGAATGTTACCAAACAGGATATAATACTCCAGTACCACTGCTTGTGCCGGAGCTATGCTCTCCCTCATAGTTAAAAGAAGCAACTTGTTCACGATAAAAAATACCGCCATCTGCTTTAATCTCTATCCATATGGTGAATGCACCTTTCTTTTTTTGATATTCGCTTAAATCTGCATTAAAGGAAATAGAGCCTGATGTTTTGCTTTCTGTCAGTTGTATTTTCTTGCGTCCTATCTCAGCATCTGTAAAGAGATCTTGAATCACAATCGTGGCAGCAGGTGTTTCGCTTAGCAAAGAGCGTGAATTTTCATTGAGAGTATATATCTTAAGCATAAACATTTCATTATTGTTTTCCGGAGAATTGCTTTCAATTTCCCAACTGCTCTCATAACCTAAGGAAAGCAGTTCATCCGGATATATTTCAGGCAGAACTTCCTGCCTGACACCTGTCGATGATTCAAATGAAACAGTGGGAGTAATCTTTTGGGGCATTTTAAGCGCAAAGGCTGCCGTATACTCTAAACCATTGACGGAAACAGTCTCCTTTTTTTCGCCTCCTAGAGACAAAAATATTATTTCGTCAGTTCGCTTTTCTTTTGGCGCAACTTTAACGGTAAATACAAGCTGTCCGTTTTTATGCTCGACTTCTGTTCCAAAAGATGACAGCAGGCTTTCGCCCTTTTCTATTTTACTTACCAAATCATTTCTCAGATTATTTATACCTTGGCCCGTATTCATAACTGTATTGCTTAGATTAGAATGCATTCTTCCAATCTCATTTTGCAAATTTTTCACTTGTTTTTTCAGTGACATCGTCGTCCAAACATTCACAATCATAAATACACATAATATAGTTGCAATTATTTTTTTGCTTTTATCCATCTTGTTATCTCCCTATATATAAATCATGCTTATTTCAAACTTTTCAAATCTCACATAAGTTTTAAAATGCGATGGGGAA
>DPSW01000221.1:4559-7763 GCA_003527145.1 Clostridiaceae bacterium
CTCCTCTTTTGTCGCATTATTTATAAAATGCGAATTGCTCAATTGCTTTTGGTTTCACGGCTATCAATCTTGATAAATTCTTTTCCGTTCCATTCAAAAGCATCTTCAAAATACTCTCCTTTTGAGTTATCATAATACTCTATCTTGAATGTTNNTGTTCCATTATTGCTCTCTGTAAGCTTTGTAGAGTAGTATCCCGTCGTATTGCTTATAAACAATGAGGAATAGCCGTTAATCGGCAGTTCCTCTACCTTTCCATTCTTTCCTAATGTAAATAATTTATAATCTCTTCCATTGCTTGATGCATACTGACCTATTGTAAAGTCAATATTGCCATCATTATTATAATCACCAAATTGGATTTGAAATTGAGAATTAAAAAGCAACGGCTCATCATATATTTTACTTAGGTCTGTTTGGGCGATAGTATTGCCCGATTCGTCTGCCAATTCGATAATGTAATAGCCTTCCCATAGAGTACCCATGTATGCTCCCGGACTCCAATCCTCATAGTATGTTCCCTTAATCATTTTCAACCTTAAATATTGATGCTGCCCATTGATAGGAAACATATCATTATTTGATAATGTCATCGGTGATTGAATTGAAATATCCGGGACTTCCTCTTTATTTTCGCCAGAACCATTCAAAGAAGCAATATTAACCTCAGCTTTAGAAGAGCAGGATGAGAACAACAAAATTATTATAAAAACTGAAATCATACAGCGGATTATTCTTTTCAAAAGATTTACCCCTTTCCTATGTTAATTCCCTATTTTCACAGCTGCGGCTTAGTTTATAAAGTGTATTAAGTGGGATTATGCAATTTAATCAAAGCAATGCAGCAATAAATATATCAATTGAAAAGGATGTTTGTTTATTTGATTTATCGTTCCTGTTATAAATAAGCTTTGAGACGGGCAGTAAAAAGCAAATGTTCCTGTAGAACCGGAGTGTCCGATGATCTCAGGAGCAGGAAACAATGGTGACATTAATCTTGACATTTTACATCTCATCATGCCCATACCATATTCTATGGGAAACCATTGAATCCGATTCCATTGATAGAGCATTGGCAAGTAAGATTTATTGAAAAGCTTTCCTGTATAAAATGACTTTAAAAACTTCATGGTATCTTGCGCTGTTGAAACAATACCGCCTGATGCTCCGGCAGACGCCACAAATAAAGGACGATTCAAAGGATTTGTATTTAAATAAATTGGTGCGAAGATACTTGTTGCTTTGCCTAAAGAGGTGTGCCCCAATCGCAGTGGCTCTATAATAAACTGATTGTAGATGCATTCCAGTTCTTTATCAGCAATTTTTTTTGCGATTTCCCCAAGCAAATCGAAATTAATATCTGAATAAAATGCTTTGCCTTTTTCTCCATTTATAAAATGAGGCCTTAAGCTTTTGGTTCTTTCAAGCGCTTCATCAAAAGTCAATGCCCTATCCTTTTCACACATTTCATCAAAATATGACTTGCCCTTTACATTTTTTTCTGTATAACAATCCGGTAAACCAGTTGTATGGGATAGCAATTGTCTGATGGTAATAGAGTAGGTGTACTCCTTCCCTTTATAAATGTGCAGCCCTGAAAGATATTCTTTTGGAAAGAATCTATCAATAGTATCATCAAAAGACAACAGCCCTTCTTCTATTAATTTTATAATAACTGCTGCAGTATACATCTTTGTAATGCTGGCTATAGCATATTGGGTATCAGTCTCCATTTTCCCTGCTGCCTTTATCCATGAAAATTCACCATCAGATGATTCGATATTAATAACTGAGCCAAATATTTTTTTATTATCAATTGCTTTATCTAACAATTTATCAAGCTTATTGACTATGCTTATCTCCATTTCAGACCTCCGCTTATAAATGATATTCCTAATATATATCATAGCGCATAATCGAGGCTATGCAATGATGTTTTGACATTACTTATTCAGCAATCTATGATAAGCATCTAATACTTCAATCATTTTCTCACTGCTTCCCCCACAATCAGGGTGATATTTTTTAGCCAACTCCCTGAATCTTTTCTTTATATCGTCAACAGAAGCTCCAGGTGCCAGCCCAAAATAACTTAAGACACCAGGATCTTGTATTTCATCAAATTCCAGTCCGATATCTTTATACTTGCGGAAATATAAGCTGTAGAAATACTCTTCAAAAGCTTCCTTCAATGCCTGCTTATCGAATTTGAGCAATTTCCAGATAGGGTACTTGACAGTCAATTCATTAATCGATTTTGTAGAAAAATACTCATCCCATACATACTTTTTGGGAGTCGTGCCTGAAACATGCTCAAAGCGTATCTTGGCTTCGACTTTTTTCAATTCTCTCAGCTTGCGTTTTAATTTATCGACATCCATTTAAACACATCCTTATCTATGAACTTTCAAATACTTAAATACTACAAAGGACGTCACGCTAACTCATCTTATAAATCTCGGATTCCTTTTTGCTTCACGAATAATTCATATCTCCAAGAAATCCATGTGCTGAAAGCCATTCCAGGGATAGGGAATAATCAGCTTCAATAGTATAGGTTATATTGGGCATTTTTTGACTCAAGAAGATGAAGGATATGCTCCATATCAAGAATGCCCTTGCCCAGCGGCCAGTGATAATCCCAATTCCCGTCATTATTATGTATATGTGCATGACCAATAAAATTGCCACAACTGCTTATTGCATCCCCTAATCAGCTCAGCACAACGGTCAAACAGCGCTTTGCCCTCATCTTGTTCTATGCCATTAAAGTACACATAGTCATCCAGTTCAATGCCAAAGCCGCTTTTTTTCGCAGCTGCGGCAGCATTTGGATCGTGGGTGTTTAAATAAAGCCTATCTTTCATAACCTTTACTCCTTTGAGATTTTTTTCGATTATTTTATTACTTTGGCTACCCAACATTTACATCTTTGTGCTGGGCTTACTTCACAATCCTTGCCTGCTAAATCTGTCCATAAAAACTGTTCCAGCTTCGCTCACGCAAGGCTGCCAATCATTTGGATAACTTAAAAATACTCANNATCCACATATGAAGCGATATACATGGAAGTTGAAGAAGCATATAATCTCCAATTAGTTTTGTCCCCATCCTTACTATATATTGTATATTGATATTTAACCTCATCTGATGGAGATAAATCGTTCTGGATTTCTTCCTTTACGTAGTTGGGAGAACTGACTT
>DPSW01000189.1 GCA_003527145.1 Clostridiaceae bacterium
CCTTTGAAGAACTGGAAAACATCCGTAAGGAGATGGATGCTCTTAAACAGCAATACCTGATCATCCAGGATGAACTTACCAAAAACCAAATTGAACTAGGTGTAATCAATAAGGAGCATAAGAATTTATTAAAAGAGAATAAAGACTTGAAGGTTGAACTTGATGTTTCCAGATCTGCCTTGAAGGAAATGCAGAGCAAACTATTTGAAAGCCAGATTGACCTGCTGAAGGCCAAGAAGGAGCTGGATGAACTTAAATCTTTTAGACATAATAAAAGCAACAGAAATCAAAACAATATCAGCTCATAATTATATTAATTTTTATAGGATGTGTTCTTTGTATGAATATAGAACTACTTGCTCCTGCAGGTAATTTTGAATCACTTATTGCAGCGGTTGAGAGCGGTGCAGACGCTGTATACCTTGGCGGAACAAAGTATAATGCAAGGGCTTCTGCAAATAATTTTGATGAGGAGACGCTTATAAAAGCTGTAAAATATGCTCATATCAGAAATGTTAAGATATATATAACGGTGAATATATTGATATCTGATGATGAATTAGAGGATGCGTTGAAATATACAGAATTCTTATATAACAACGATATTGACGGAATAATTATACAGGACATAGGCCTTCTCTACTTGATAAATAAATTTTTCCCGGAAATGCCTTTGCACTGCAGCACTCAGATGACCATACATAATAGGGATGGTGTGAATATACTTAGAGGTCTAGGAGCCGATAGATTTGTGTTGGCAAGGGAGATGGATATCAAGGAAATCAGCGGCTTAGTTAAAGATACATCTGCAGAGATAGAAATCTTTATCCATGGGGCACTATGCGTATCTTATTCGGGCCAATGTCTTATGAGCAGCCTTATTGGGGGAAGAAGCGNNGAGGGAAATGTGCCCAACCCTGCAGGAAAGCATATACTTTAATTGACATGGATGATAATAAGTCGGATTCATACAAAAAATCTTATTTATTGAGCACCAAAGATTTAAACACCATAAAGCATTTGGATGAAATAATAAGAGCCGGTGTTAAATCCTTAAAGATCGAGGGGCGAATGAAGCGCCCTGAGTATGTAGCCGTAGTTGTGAAGCATTATAAAGAAGCTTTAAATAATATTATAGAAAAAGGCAAAGCAGAAATTGATGATGATGTTTATAGGGCGTTGGAAAGCGCATTTAACAGAGGTTTTACACNNCCAAGCAATAGGGGAATATTGTTAGGCAAGGTATTGTGGCAAAAAGACGGCAAAGCGGGAATATCTGTTGACAGGGGTACCATAAACAAGGGAGATGGCATTGAAATTGTGCTGGGAAATGGAGTCAGCACAGGTTTTAATATAAATTCAGCGGAAAGAGATGCTGCCGGAGCCTTGATCATTAATGCGGATAAAAAATTAACTCCGGGCTTGCCGGTATATAAGACTTTTGATAAAGCTCTTAACGATAAAGCGATCAAAGAATACTTTTATGAAAACAGGAGAAAAGTATTTCTTAGCGCGGAGTTGTTTATCAGGTCAGGAAATAATCCAAGTATTAAAATATGGGATCATGAGGGCCACAACGTTGAACTGCAAAGTGCGCATATAGCTGAGATAGCGGAAAAAGCGTCTATAACAGAGGAAAAAGCCATCGCACAACTGAAAAAAACCGGCGACACTCCATATATATTTGAGGATATAAAAGTTCATATGGACAGCAATGTTTATGCACCCATGAGCGTATTGAACGAATTAAGAAGAGATGCACTAAAAGCGATGGATGAAGCTTTATCCTGCAGAAATAAGCGCAAAGATATTCATATAAGCAATGCAAATTTTAGGATTGATATCATTCCCGAAAAGCGTGATGATAATAAAATTTTATTTGGTGCTTCTTTGTGGAAGTATGAAAATATTAAGCCTGCAATAGAGGCCGGCATTGATTATGTTTATTACGGAACACAAGACAGGATACCCCAAACTGTGGAATTCTGCCATGAAAACAATACGGATATATTTTTTCTTCTTCCGAATATTATAAAGGATGGAGAGATTGAAAAATACCGCAAAATAATAAAAGAGAACAATTTTGACGGAATAGTCATATCAAACATCAGCCAGCTAAGCTTTGCAAATATAAAGCCTGGATTGAAAGTAACAGGCAATTATAGCCTGAATGTTTTTAATAAAAGAAGCTTAGAAGTATATATGGAAATGGGTGCTCATGTAATATGCCCCTCTGTAGAGCTTGCACTAAAACAGATTAAGCCTATGGCTGGATATTATGGAAGCAGAATGGAGCTTATGGTTTACGGCCAATTGCCATTGATGACCATGGAATACTGCCCGCTTTCATCATCTGACGGATGCAAAGACTGCAGCAAGCAGAGCAAATATGGTCTGAAGGATGAAAGAGGAGCTGTATTCCCTATATATTGCAATGATCATAAGACACAACTGCTGAACAGTCATATTTTATTTATGGCAGAGTATATGAATAGAATCATCGAAACAGGTGTCAAGAGGTTTAGAATGGACTTCTATAGGGAGAAGACAAGAGAAATCAAGGAAATTATAGAGCTTTATAAAGATTTCAGAAATCAAGATGGTGGGAAATATGTTGATGTGATACAACGAATAAAAAATATCGGACATACAAAAGGTCATTACTTCAGGGGAGTTGATTAAAGGAGGCAGTTTCTCTTGGAAAAGGTTATTAGAATTTTGCTCGTGGAAGATGAAGCCAAGATGAGAGAACTTATTAGGATTGCTTTTAAAAAAGAAAATTTTGAAACATATGAAGCCGTTGATGGTAAACAAGCCCTAAATATTTTCAAGAATTTTCACTTTGATATCATTATTTTGGATATCATGCTGCCGGAGATAGATGGATGGACCGTATGCAGGGAAATAAGGAAAAACTCAGATATACCGATAATATTGCTGACGGCAAGAGGAGAGGAATTCGATAAGCTTTTTGGATTTGAGCTTGGCGCAGATGATTACATAGTAAAGCCTTTTAGTCCCAGAGAATTAGTTGCAAGAGTAAAAGCTCTATTGAGAAGAGCTGAGAGCAAAAATAAAGAGATATCAAGTGAGTTTGATATCGGAGGTATTAGTATTAATACCTTGTCAAGAGAAGTTAAAATTAATGGCAATACTATAAATCTTACAAATAAAGAATATGAGCTTTTGCTTTTTCTGTCGACAAATCAGAATATTGTTTTCACCAGGGAGCAATTGCTCTTAAAAGTATGGGGATACGACCAATACGGAGACCCGAGAACAGTTGATACTCATATCAAGAGAATCAGGGAAAAATTAGGAGGCAAGAACAGCTGCATTGCTACAATTTGGGGAGTAGGATATAAATTTGAGGTACCGAAATGAAGCATAACAGTATTATGATAAAGCTCTGGAGCGGAATTATCGTTACAATACTTTGCATACTTTTTATGAGCATGGTTTTTCAAACAAGATTTCTTTATTCATTTTATTTTAATGAAAAAGTAAAAGAGGTCGAAAAGATTGGTCAGGACATCGCAAGAGCCCTGGGAAGAAATGAATATAATTTTAATATACCCTATGTAGACGCTATTAGAAATGTGAACGATATGATCATTGTTACCGGCATAAGCGGTAGAATAACATATATTACAGGAAGTGCAGATTATAAGCAAGGGTGGGTTTTTGGGCTAAAGTATTTGGATGACATACTAGATGGTGAAAAGATTCAAGATGAGAATAAAATGCTTAAGGGGCTTGATTCCCTTATAATAGGCGTGCCGATAAAGAGGAGCCAGGAGCCTCTGTGGGATGTTAAGCAGAAGCAGCTGTATGAGAATGAGATTGAAAGCAGAGCACTTCAAGAAATCATTGGAGCAGTATATATAGTAACCCCGCTGGAGCCCCTGGAAACGACTATTCAAGCCATAAAGATTCAATTCTTATATATATTTATAGGAGCTATTATAATATCTTCACTTATTGCTCTTCTATTGTCGCATAGCTTTTCCGACCCATTGATTAAAATTAATGATGCTGCCAAGGAGATAGCCCGGGGTAATTATAATACGAAAATACATCTTAAGTCCAGCAGGGAGATAATTACACTGGGAGAAACCATAAATAATTTAGCCAGACAACTTTCGAGGGTAGAACAAATACGCAGAGAGTTTATTGCAAATGTGTCCCATGAGCTGCGAACACCTCTCAGCTATCTCAAGGGCTATACAGAAATTCTGATCGATGGCCTGGCTGAAACAGATAGTGATAGAGAAAAATATTTGAATATAATTTTGGAGGAATCAGAAAGGTTAAGAAAGATGGTGGATGAAATACTGCATCTTTCACAGATTGAAGCAGGGTCCATACAGTTGAAGCTGTCTCCCTTCAGTATAGATGCTCTTATAAAGCGGACTATTGACAAGATACTGCCTTTGGCAGTCAAAAGAGATATCTCCATAAAGTATAACAAGGTTGATGATGACTTGTTGTTATGCCTGGCAGATGAAAACAGAATAAAACAAGTGTTGATCAATCTTATGACCAATGCGACCAAACACTCCTACGATCATAGCAATATACTGATAAGCTCATATAGATTAAATGACAGAATATATATCTGTGTCAGAGATTTCGGTGAAGGTATCTCCGAAGAAGATCTGCCATTTATCTGGGATAGATTTTATACGGCAGGAAAATCTAAGGATAAAAGTATAGAAGGGATTGGTCTGGGGCTGTCAATAATAAAGAGCATAATAAATGCACATGGCTGCGATATCACAGTAAATAGCGTAAAGGAAGAGGGAACTGAATTTTGCTTCTGGCTGCCTTCTTATGCAGAAAATTGATTCCACTGCAATAGCTGTTCTAATGGCTGATATAAAATTGCATTGTGAAGGGACTTAGAGTTTGTT
>DPSW01000205.1:0-8112 GCA_003527145.1 Clostridiaceae bacterium
CTCAAGCAAGGCGTTAGCAACACCATGAAGTTTATCAATATTGGCTCTGAGCATTCTTTCTGCCCTCTGATAAGCACTTTCTATGATGTATCTTATCTCCTTGTCAATGCTGGCTGCGATCTCTTCGCTGTAATTTCTGCTTCTGGCAAGGTCTCTGCCTATAAATACCTCGTCATGATCGGTGCCAAAGGTCATCGGTCCCAACTTCTCGCTCATGCCGTATTCGGTTACCATCTTTCGCGCTATGGTAGTGGCCCTCTCAAGATCATTCTTGGCTCCGGTGCTTATATCATTGAGTANNCAGCCACTCTGCCTCCTAAAAGAGTCACAATCTGATCCTCTAATTCTATCTTGGACATATAATATTTATCCTGCTGCGGAAGAGAAATGGTATAACCTCCGGCTCTGCCCCTGGGGACAATGGAAACCTGATGAACCGGATCTGCATTGGGAGTGAGCTTCTGCACCACTGCATGGCCTGCTTCGTGGTATGCGGTAAGCTTTCTGTCCTGTTCGCTGACCACCCTGCTCTTTTTCTCCGGTCCTGCTATCACCCTTATAGTCGCTTCTTCAAGCTCTTTCATCTCTATCTGCTTCTTGTTTCTCCTGGCCGTCAAAAGAGCAGCCTCATTCATAAGATTTTCCAGATCTGCAGGCGTAAAGCCCGGAGTGCTTTTTGCGAGGGTCTCCATGCTTATGCCTTCAGCCAGCGGTTTATTTATGGCATGTATCTTCAATATTTCTTCTCTTGCTTTTACATCTGGTATGCCTACCATGATCTGCCTGTCGAACCTTCCTGGTCTGAGCAGTGCGGGGTCGAGTATGTCCGGCCTGTTGGTAGCAGCTATTATTATTATGCCCTCATTTATGTTGAATCCATCCATCTCAACAAGCAATTGATTTAATGTTTGCTCTCTTTCATCATGGCCTCCGCCTAAGCCTGCGCCCCTTTGCCTCCCTACGGCATCTATTTCGTCTATGAAAATTATGCAGGGAGAGCTTTTCTTTGCCTGCTCAAATAAATCCCTCACCCTTGAAGCTCCCACGCCTACAAACATCTCGACAAAATCTGAGCCGCTGATGCTGAAGAAAGGAACTCCCGCTTCCCCTGCAACTGCCTTGGCAAGATAAGTTTTGCCTGTGCCCGGAGGGCCGACCAGCAAAATACCCTTGGGAATCCTGGCGCCTAATTCTATAAAACGCCGGGGCTGCTTGAGAAAATCAACGATCTCGCCCAATTCTTCCTTCTCTTCATCTGCGCCTGCCACATCAGCAAAAGAAACTTTTTTCTTATCATCCGTCAGGAGCTTCGCCCTGCTCTTGCCAAAGGACATGACCCTGTTACCCCCGCCTTGGGTTTGCTGGGTAAATATGAAGAAAAAGACTATAAACAGCAGAATCAGCACGACCGGCGGCAAAATAGAAAGCCATACCGAAGTCTGCTGAGGCTTTTCATATATTATATTAAGTGTCCCTCTCTCTGCATAATCCTGTGCCAATTGATTGAATTGAAGAGTGGGCACTGCTGTTTCAAACTTTTTACCATCGCTAAGCTTTCCATTGATGATTGAAGTATCACCCACAACTGTCACATATATTTCTCTTATCCTTTTATTCTCAACCTCTGATATAAACTGGGTATAAGTGAGCTTGGTCTTTCCTTCACCGGTATTGCTGAATATCTGGGCAAAGAAAATGATTATTATAAAAATAAGCACGTAAAAGCTTATACCCCTCAAAAACTTTTTCAAAAATTACCCTCCTTTAAACCGTGTTAACATAGTCGAAAAGCTTTCTTATCATTCTTTTAAATCAACATGTCGTGCCAGCCTATTCTGTTTGCCGATGCTGCAGGTTAATTTGCAGCAAGCTGCCACAACAGATTAAACTATATTCTTAAGACAACAAAATAATTTTATCATATTGAACCATAATTTACAATTAAGAATATACCTCCGGTTTTAGAACGCAAACGAAGGGTAAATTCCTGTAAAGCTCTGCATAGTCCAGGCCATATCCGACGACAAACTCATCTGGTATGTGGAAGCCCACATATTCCAGATCAACCTCTGCCTTTCTCCTGTCCGGTTTTTCCAAAAGAGTGCATATCTTTACGCTGCTGGCATTCCTGGATTTGAGGTATTCAACCAGATAGCTCAATGTAAGTCCCGTATCCACAATATCCTCAATAATCAGTATATCCTTGCCTGCTATATCCTTTTCCAGATCCTTTACAATCCTTACGACACCGGAGGACTTTGTAGATGAACCATAGCTGGAAACAACCATAAAATCCATAGTAAGAGGTAAATTTATCTCTCTTATCAGATCGGATAAAAATACTACACACCCTTTGAGTATTCCTATAACCATAAGATCTTTATCCTTATAATCCTTTGTAATAAGCTGCCCTAATTCCTTTACTTTTTCTTTGATCTCGTCCTGGCTTATAAGTATCTTTAATATATCGTTATTCATCATAGGTCCCCCTCATCATATTAATCATAATTGCTTCTTTTGTATTCCCTGTGATCTTATACTTATCGCTCAATCTCTTTCCTAATATCCAAACGACTTCCTTACCGTCGGCGATGAGAAAAATATTGTCCCGCTCTTCCTTCGGTATCTTTTCATCAATAAAGTATTCCTTCAATTTTTTTGTGCCTTTCAGGCCTATAGGAGAAAAAACATCTCCCTCCAAACGGTTTCTCAAAACCAGTTCTTGCTTTATCTTGTCCTTATCGATATAGGCCTTATGCTTATTATCTTTCTTAAGATCGGTTATCTGGGAGGCATCTATACTCCTCAAGCTTATCGTAAAATCCAGAAATTCAGCAATATTGTCCGCATCGTTTTCAAGCTTCAAATAATACTTATAGCTTTCATTGTCTCTATCAAATTTCAATATCAGCTTATCATAGGATATGTAAGCTTTGATATTATTGGGCAGTATGACAGCAGCTCCGGTGCTTTTGTCGAGTAGGTCCACCACTCCTTCGATATTTNNTGCCTAACCTTATGACTCTGCGCATAAGGGCGGGATGAATATTTCTCAATTTGTTGATATTATATTCTATACTATTTTCACCTGTAATTGCAATCTCTAAAAATGTAATTTTAGCCTCTTTATGCAAAAAATCATTTTCTATTGCAACAATATCCGAAAGCCTGTGCAATGTGCTCATTATGCTTGCATTAAAATTCTTTTCTATATAGGGTATAAGCTCCAGCCTGATCTTATTTCTTCCATATATAGGCTCCAGATTTGTCTTGTCTNNATAGGCCTCAATTTCATCTCTGCTCACGTTTATAAGAGGCCTTATGATCTCTCCCCTGAATGCTTCGATCCCTTTTAATCCTTCTATACCGCTTCCTCTGAATAAATTCATAAGAACCGTTTCCGCATTATCGTTCATATTGTGGGCTACGGCTATCTTGCCGGCTTTTACTTGCTCTGCCACATCGGTGAAAAGCTTGTATCTTATTTCCCTTCCCGCTTCTTCCGAGGATAATCCCTTTTCCTTTGCATAAGCAGAAACATTAAAAACCTGGACAAAGACCTCAACATTCCATTCTTTGCATATGTCCTTCACATATTGAGCGTCATCATCCGCATCCTTGCCTCTGAATTGATGATTGAGATGTGCTGCATATATCTTTAAATCCCAGGATTCCTTAAGTCCCAAAAGCACATGAAGGAGGCACAGAGAATCCGGCCCTCCTGATAATCCGACAACAACGGAATCTCCGGGGCTCAGCATGTTATATTTCTTTATTGTTTCTTCTGCGGTCAAAGGCAAATCTCTCATGCAATATCAACTCCCTTTTTCATGGCTTTATTGATCATTTTTTAGTTTATTCTACAACAGGACAGATTATCCTCTTTTCTAGAACAGAGAAATGGGAGTCAGAGCTTTTAGATTTACAAGCACAACTCCCAACAAAAAAACTAATATGGCTATAATGGAATCTAACAAAGCATTAAGCTTAAGGTCTTTTTTCTTCACAGAAATATCCACATTCATAAGCTTTTCATAAAACAGCCTGCAATTTTTTATCTCACCCTTAAAAGCCTTCTCAATCAAATCTGCAAGCGTTTCAGGGGTATTATTCTTAGCTAAAGCTTTGCTGATGGATGATATATTGTTCTTGTCCGGCTGAAGCTTGTACCCTAGAATGAGTGTCATAAGCAAGACCGCTGCGCTGAATACCTGATAAGTCCCATCGGCAGTCCTGTCTCCCATATTCCAGGAGCATCTATCATACAAGGGGGTATATTCCTTTATAATACCCCCCGCCGGCGTTAAGCTTCCGAAATCCACGAGACGTATGAAAAGATTTCGGCTGTCCACCATTATATTCTCATGCTTTAAATCTGAATAAATCAACCCTTCCTCATTAATATCCTCAATAATTCGGAGTATTATTATAAAAATTTCTAATTTCAGCTTCAGAGGCAAATCGCTCTTCATGACTTTGGACAGGTCATATCCATCAATATATTCCATCGCAAAAAAGTGATATGCTTCGCCGCGGATCTCAAAATCATCAAGCTCATAAACCATGGGCAAATATTTCTTGCCTTCACATTTCTTCANNTTTTAAGAGCAACCAATCCTCTTTTTTCATGCGCCGCAAGATATATTTCCCCGACACCTCCATTGCCTATGAGCCTGATGATTTTATAATTGCTTTTATACCAGCGGCCGGTTATCTTCTTGTTTATGATATTATACATAATGAGCTTGAGCAGGAGCTTCATCTTCCAGCATCAGTTCCAGGGCGGACAAAATGGCAGGTCCTGTAGGAGTCCCTCCGCCGGCCTTTAAAAGCTTCAGTCCTTCCTTCAGAACCGATATTTCAGATGTAAATTCACAGGCTATACCGACTGATTGGCTGTCATCTCCCGGATACGAAATCAAGGCTACCTTGCTCACGCCTTTGCGGTGGCTCAATGCCTCCATCAAATCAGTAATACAGCTTTTGGCCAGCTCCAACTTATTGGTCATGCTCTTGCTGGTATCCAGCACTATGGCATAAAGCAAATCAACTCTCTCTCCGTAGTTTTCTATGAATTCCACAACCTTCATCCTGGATTTCGGTTCTATATTCGTCATATCCTGACCTATGATAGTTTTTAGTTGCCTGCTCACAATGCATTCCAGGGTATGGTTTACGGTTTTTTGAGTCATAGCCTGAAGAGTCATGCTCAGATTCCTGGGATAGCAATAATCGCTAAGACCTCCCCCTGCTTTGGATATGGCCTCTACCTCCATCACATCCTTCTCGTCTTTTCCTTCGCCATCGATTATGCCTATTGCGCTTACCGTGATCCCTGATGCTTTGGCTTTGGCTGCCGCTTCCACCGGGTTTATGCCTATGTTTGACCTTCCGTCTGTAATGATTATCATCTGTCTTATGATTCCGCAATCTCCATCCATAATAAAACCTCCTTTTTCTGTACTTATTGCCAAAAAAGGAGGTTTATATTCACATTCTATGCGGATTTCCAGAGCTTCGCTACCAATACGGTCATATCATCGGTTCTTTGGCCCTTGGATTTCTGGAGACAATTCTCCATTATGGCATCCGCCATTTTTTTGGGATNNTGGGATTTCTTGTATCAATATTATATATCATATCTCCCAGCCATTTTTCCTTGTCCAAATCCTTAGCGTTGGCTTCCAGCACCCCGTCTGTAATCATGACTACAAAATCCCCATCGCCGATCTTCCTCCTGTTGAACTCAACATCTATCTTATCAAGTATGCCGGCAGGCAGAGAGCTGTTCTTGATTATATCCACATGATCCTCGTACTTTATAAAGGTTGATACGGCTCCTGCCTTTAAAAACTCCACCTCTCCATTGTATTGGTTTATTATGGTCATATCGACGGTGGCGTAATTCTCATCATCGGATTTTATCAGCAGAAGCGAATTCACAGCTTCCAAGGCTGTATTCTGATCATAGCCTGCGATCAAAAACCTCTCGAGCAGATTAAGGGCCATCCCGCTTTCCATGGCCGCTCTGGGTCCGCTGCCCATTCCGTCGCTCAGTATCATAAAAAACTTTCCATCCTTAAGCTCCATCATGGAATAATTATCTCCCGATACGGAAGAAGAGTTCTTTTGCATCCTGGCAATGCCTGTGGCAATACAATACTTATGAGCTTCCCTTAATCTCAGGGTGCATGTGTCCCTCCCCGAAAGGGCACAGGCCGCATCATATTTGACAAAATGCTTGCCTGTAATATTTCTTATCTCAGGGAGAAGCTTGTTCATGCACTCCTTTTTGCCCTTGCAATTTTTGTGCCTTATATCTATTTCAGTGCTGTACTTGTCGACGACTACGGTCACATCTTCAAGGCCTATACCCAGCTTATCCATATGAACGGCAATCTCTTCCTCCAGCTCTTTATCAAACTCCAGATTTGCATTGAATTTATTGGCCAGCCCGCTGATGAGCTTTGAGGTCTCTTGCATTTGACGGCTCAATGCATGCCGGCTGCTATCCACCTTCTTTTTCCATGCAATGGTATGCCTGTATATATCGTAATGGTATTTAAGCCTGCTCCATACTTTTTCAGGAAATAAGCATTTATTTATGATCTTTATACCCTTATCTCTCTCATCATAATTGCCGCTTTCTATTTCGGATAAAGCATTGAACATTTTTTGATAGGTGCCGTAGAATTCCTTTTTCCAGCAGGTATTATACATACCGCAGCCGTGGCATACATCCCTTACCACCTTTTCCAAGATCTCCGCCGCATCCAATTGAGAGAAATATTCCTTTCCTCCGAGACCGGCACTCATGGAAACAGACAGCTCCCTGAATACTTGGGATATCTCGGACAGCCTCTCTACAGTATAGTCCTTTACTCTGCTCTCTTCTCCTTTTTTCCTTGAAGAAGCGGCAGTATATCCCCATTTATGAGAAAATAATTTTTCTATCTTCTTATCAGGGATAAGCATGAATATCAAAGCAGCAGCCAAGATTTCTTCCAGCCTTATGAGAACCTCCGTCGAACCGTTTATATAGAAGGTCATGACGGCATTCCCAAGGATAAATCCCAGCACCGACATGAACCGGCCATAAGGTTTGAAGGCGGCCGCCAAAACTCCGCAAATTCCGTATACTCCGATTGCAGAAGGATATATATCACCGGACAGGGCTTGCAAAACTCCGAAAACAGTGCCTGATGCAGCTCCGGTTCCTATATTGCCGAAATGGGACAGCAGCAGGATTATTGATATGGATATGATGTTTTTAACCGACAGCTGCCAGATATGTACTGAGGCTCCCAAAAAAGCCGAGGTTATGAGCAATGAGGCAGAGATTATCTCCTCAGCAGATATTTTAGTCCTTTTTTTTATGTTGATGAAAAAGGAGACAGACTTGTCATAAATATTTATCAATGCGCACATCATGACGGATTCTATGATTATCATGAGCATGTCATAGAGATAATAATCTTTTATATAAAAAATAAAAATTCCTGCAGTCAGATTGGCCAATGGAGCAAATATGCTGAAAAACATTTTCTTATTAAGCCTTGTCCTCTTTATGATCAAATAAAAAAACAGCAGTACAAAGATCAGGATAATGTTTTTTAGCAAAAGTTCGGGACTATTGAGGCTGAATGAACCTGCAAGGATGCTGGTGCATATGACATAGGGACTCACACCGTTTATCATGGACGCACATAATAAAGCCATTGAGAAAGGATTTAAGAAATCCAGTATAACTATCCTCCCCATAAAAAATCCGAAAAAAGCCCCGCCGGCAATCAGCATAAAACCACTGCTCTGTGCAATAGCCCTCAGCTTGGGCATCGCTTTCTTCCCGGGAGCAATCAGATCTACCAATATACCCACCACCTGTTATTTATTAAATCAAGCTTTTGTGCCAACCGCTTCAATTTTATGATTCTGCAAATACTATGAAGTCTTTATCTTTAACCCTGTAAAGTTTATATTACCAAAAGCTGGCTGAAATATTTGTCAAGTTAGGTTTGGGCGGGAAAAAATATTTGTGACAAGTTAAACAACGAAATGACATAATCTTAAAATAATGCGACAAAAGAGGAGACGGAAACCACTGAAAGACAC